>JALYIH010000032.1 GCA_030775865.1 Pseudomonadota bacterium
CCACAGCGGATCGCCCACCGCGGCAGCCGGCAGCGTCAGCGCACCAGTATTCACCAGATAGTTGGCCGCAGTCGGATCCTGCGCCGCGTTGACACCGTTTCCGGCAAAGTTGTAAACGCTGGCCGGCCAGTTTTCGATGGTTTGCAGGTTCAAAGCTATGCTGCCTGTGCCTTCGGAAACCAGCTTGCCAAAGACTTCGGTTGACTGAAGGCGCACGGAACCGGTATCGGTCGATGAACCGGTGGAGTCAAGGAGTGTGACGCCGGCCGAATTGACCGAGTAGAGGCCGCGGGCAGCGATGTGTTGTCCGACTGAAATCGAATTGAAATTCAAAGGCCCCAAGGTGGCGACACCATCGGCGGTCACCAGAGTGCCGGGTCCCACCGTCACCTGTGAGTCCAGGTTTTCGTATTGAACCACTTGTGCCAGATTCGCAAACAGCGTCGCGCCGCGCACGGTGAGCACATTTCCGTTGCGCGCGATCACGTCGCCTTCCAGACCATCGGTGAAGAAATCTTCGAGCGTGCCGCCGGCAACCACATAGACGGAGTGGAATATTCCGGCCGTAACGCCCGCCGCAGGCGTGGTCGTGGGCTCGAACGTGGTGAACGCCGCTGCCACCGTTGATCCAGCGGAGGATTGGGATATCGGCGTCAGCCCGGAGTTGCCGACATAGGTGATGCCGCCGAACGTATAGATGGTCTTCGCGTCGTTGAACAGTGTCATCGTGCCCAAACTGTTCACTTCATCGAAGAACGGCCGCACGACCACCGTGTACGTACCCAGGTTCACGCTCGAGTTGATCAAAGCGCCGCGCACCCGGATCAACTTGTTGTCGGGTGAATTGGTGGTCATCGACATGAAAGGCTTGACGGTGACCTTCGGCGGACTGGCGGTGACATCGACGGTGCTCGATGCGGCGAGGTCATAGTTGAAGGCCAGACGCAGCGCATTGCTCGTCGCGAACGTGGGCTGCAGGATCAGCTCATTGCTGGTGTCAAAATTCACATTCACCGCGACGGTGGTCGGTGTGACGCCCGAAGGATCCACGATCGTCGCCTTCACCGGCGCGCCGTTGACCATCACGGAGATCTGCGCGTTGGTGTAGTCGAGCGTGATGATGGCCGAGGTGTAGGTATCGACCGGCACGCTCGCCGTGGCCCAGAGTTCGGAGAGATTCGTGAGCTTGGTCAAGTCGACGGTTTCCGGAACCGCGACTGCACTGACGGAACCGACCGTCTTGCCGACCAGGACCACCGAGTCGATCGTCACCACGTAGCTCGAAAATTGGCCGGCGTCGTCGGTCAGGCTCAAGGTGGTCCAGGCAACGCCGAAGCCGCTATTGAGATTGTTGTGATGGCAGCCGGCTGCCAGGAACCCGAATGTGCACGCGCAAAGCAGCGCGGCCAGGCGATTGCGGGCCCTATTCTTGATCGATGAGTGCACTACAGGTTCCAATATATGGCTGGGGACTTGGATTAAGGCTGCGTAGAATAAAGACTTTCGAGACTTTGCGCGCAGCAAAGTTCCATTTTGCAGCTCCCACGAGCCTGCTAGCGACCCGAACGGGTTTCCACCGGACGCGGCACCTGCTGGGTAATACAGTGAATATTGCCTCCACCCAGCAGTATTTCGCGGGTCGGGACGCCCAGCACGGTGCGGGTCGGAAACAGGCGTTTGAGCGCGCGCATCGCGGCCGCATCGCTGCGCTTGTCGTAAAGCGGCATCACCACGCACTTGTTCGCAATGTAGAAGTTGATGTACGAGGCGGCCAGCCGGTCGCCGGCTCGGCGCGGATGGCTGCCGGGGCGTACATCGACGCCCGCCGCTTCCTCGCCTGTCATGAACAGGGGCCCCGGCTGATGGATTTTGTGAACTTCCAAGCGGCGGCCGCGCGCGTCCTTGGCATGACGCAGGCGCTGGTAAGCGTCCTGGGAAATCTCGAACTGGGGATCGGAGCGATCGTCGGTCCAGCTCAGCGCGACATGCCCGGGACTGGTAAAGCATGCGAGTTCATCGATGTGACCGTCGGTCTCGTCGCGGTAAACTCCTTTGCCCAACCAAATCACGGTGCTCACCGCCAAATACCGGCGCAACTGCTCTTCGATGTCGTCGCGCGACAGATGCGGATTGCGATTCGGATTGAGCAAGCACTCTTCTGTGGTCAGGCAAGTGCCTTGACCGTCCACATGAATCGCGCCGCCTTCCATCACCAGGGATGTGCGGTATCGATCCGCGCCTTCGAGCTCCAATACCTTTTGCGCAACCTCATCGTCCCTGTCCCAAGGAAAATACAATCCACCCTGCAGACCGCCCCAGGCGTTGAACGTCCAATCGATGCCGCGACGGCGCCCCTTGCGGTCGATGACGAAGGTAGGCCCGCAGTCCCTCATCCAAGCATCATTGCTGCTCAGTTCAACGACGCGTATGTTTCGCGGCAAGCGAGCGCGGGCATTTTCAAACTGTGCCGCCGAAACCCCGACGCTGACCGGTTCGCCGCCGGCGATCGCCGTTGCGACCGCAGCGAATGCCGCCTGCGCCGGTTTGGCGCCGAGGCGCCAATTGTCCGACCGCTCCGGCCATAGCATCCAGCTGCCCGAATGTCTTTCGAACTCCGCGGGCATGCGAAAGCCGTCTTTGGCAGGTGTTGATATGAGGTTGCGCAATGCGAGTCTCCGGTCGCGCATGCTAGCATTGCGGCTGCATTTACAGGAGCAGAGGAATGTCAGAAGCCAAGCCGGTCGCCGTGAAAGTCCCTGTCGGGGGCGAGAAAATCACCATCTCCAACGGCAAATTGCACGTGCCCAACCATCCCATCATCCCGTTCATCGAAGGCGACGGCACGGGCCGCGACATATGGCGGGCCAGCGTGCGCGTGTTCGATGCCGCGGTTGAAAAAGCGTACGGCGGCAAGCGGAAAATTCACTGGATGGAAGTATTTGCCGGCGAAAAAGCCAACAAGGCGTACAACACTTGGCTGCCGGATGAAACCGTCACTGCCTGCCGAGATTACTTGATCTCCATCAAAGGCCCGCTGACGACGCCTGTCGGCGGCGGGATCCGCTCACTGAACGTGGCTTTGCGCCAGCTATTGGATCTGTATGTGTGTCTGCGGCCGGTGCGGTGGTTCAAGGGTGTGCCCTCCCCCGTGAAGACGCCCGAGAAGGTGGACATGGTGATTTTCCGCGAGAACACGGAGGACATTTACGCGGGAATAGAATTCGAACAGGGCTCCGCGGAATGCAAAAAATTTCTGGATCTGTTCAAGCAGAATTTTCCGAAGCAGTTCGCCAAGATCCGTTTTCCGGATACCTCGGGCATAGGACTGAAACCGGCGTCCAAGGAAGGCACCGAGCGGCTGTTCCGCGCAGCGGTGAAGTACGCGATCGACAACAAGCGCAAGAGCGTGACGATCGTGCACAAGGGCAACATCATGAAATTCACCGAGGGTGCATTTCGCGGTTGGTCCTACCAATTGGCGGAGAGAGAGTTTCCGTCTGCAGTATTTACCTGGGAACAATGGGAGCGCATCAAGAGCGATCAGGGCGAAGCCGCTGCGAATGCGCAGATGGACGCGGCGAAGAAAGCCGGCAAAGTCATCATCAAGGATGCGATCGCGGACATCACCTTGCAGCAGGTACTGACCCGGCCGGATGAATTCGACGTGGTGGCCACGATGAATTTGAACGGCGACTATCTGTCGGATGCCTTGGCTGCCCAAGTGGGCGGCATCGGCATCGCACCCGGCGGCAACATCAACTACATGACGGGACACGCGGTGTTCGAAGCCACGCACGGCACGGCACCGAAGTATGCCGATCTCGACAAGGTCAATCCCGGCTCCGTCATCCTCTCCGGAGAGATGATGTTCAGGTACATGGGCTGGCTGGAGGCCGCGGATGCCATCATCGGCGCCATGGACAAGTCGATCGCGCAGAAGACCGTGACCTACGACTTCGCGCGGCTCATGCCCGGCGCGACCGAGGTCAAGTGCAGCGAGTTCGGCGATATCTTGATTCGAAACCTATAGCCCTGAGGGGCATGGGTTGGGCGAGGAAGCTTAGCGCGCCGCGCCTGCGACTTTGAGCTGCGCAGGCTGCGGCAGTGAGCGCTGCTTTAAAATATCGAATGCGGCGATTCGATACGCTTCGCTCATGGTGGGGAAATTGAAGATCTGCTCGATGAAGAAATCGGCCGTTGCGCCCGTCGCAATCGCCGCTTGACCCAAGTGAACGAGTTCCGTCGCGCCTTCGCCCAATACCTGCACACCGAGCAGGCGCGCGCTGGCCCGATCGCACAGCAGCGTCAGGAAGCCCGACGGCTCGCCGGCAATATGCGCGCGCGCCACTTCTGTGAAATCGGCCCTGCCGACAATGACGTCCATCTTTTTCGATGCAGCCTCAGTCTGCGACAGACCGACGCAAGCGATTTCTGGAATGGTATAGACGCCGGTGGGAACCAAGCTGGTGATGGAGGGCGGCGGCAATCCCAGCGCAACCAGCGCGGCGCGCCGGCCCTGATCGGCTGCGGCACAGGCCAGTGCCGGCGGCCCGATGGCATCACCGGCGGCAAATATCCCCGGAATATTCGTTTCAAAAAAATCGTTTACCTGCACGGTTCCACGCGGGCTGATGTTCAAGCCCAGCCGATCGAGTCCAATGCCCTCGAGATTGGCGACGCGGCCGAATGCGGCGAACACGATGTCCGATGCCAGCGGTTCGGCGCCACGCAGCTGAACTTCGACCTGAGAGAAGCCGTCGAAGCGCGCACCGCTGACCTCGGAACCGCCGCAGTACTCGCCGCCCATGGCGCGAAACGCGGCAAGGAATCCTGAGCGCAATGCCGGATCGAGAAACCCCAGTGGCTCCGCCGCCTTATCCAGCATCGTCACCGTGCAGCCCAGCGCGGCAAATATGGATGCATATTCGCAGGCAATGACGCCGCTGCCCAACACCAGCATGGAACGAGGAATGTACGGCAGACTCAAAATCGAATCGCTGTCGACGATGTGTTCGTGGTCCACTTCAATGGCCGGAACATGCCGCGGCCGAGAGCCGGTGGCGAGCAACGTACGGGGCGAGTGAAGGATTCGGCGCGAGCCGTCCAGATGCTGAACTTCGATTCGATGTGCATCCAGGAAAACGCCCTTGCCCCTGATCAGTTCGACGCCGTTGCGGACCAGCTGCGCCAGAAGATAGCGGTCTTGCGCGGCGATCACCGCGTCGACGCCATGCAAGAGCGCGGACAACGGCGCATCGCCCTTGAGTTCGACGGCCAGCGAGGTCGCGCTACCCTGCATGCGCCGATATCGTAGTGCCTGTTCACGCAAGGCCTTGCTGGGGATGGTGCCGGAGAGCAGGCAAGAGCCGCCCACCTGCTGCTCGCGCTCGACCACGCAGGCGCGAAAGCCGGCTTTTGCCGCTTGTATCGCCGCTTTCTGACCGGCCGGACCCGATCCTAAACAGATGAGGTCGAATTCCGCCCGCCGCATTACATGCCCGCCAAGCTGCGCACGTGATCGCGTTTTGCCAGCATCAGACGCCGATCGTCGGGAAAAACGCCGAGCTGTTCAAATACCGGGCTCTCGATCACCAGGGCTTCATCCAACAACTGCGGGTGCAGGGTGTGGGTGGCCAACAGGTGCGCCGCGTGTACAGTTCCGGCAAGATCGCTATGCGTTGAATTGCGGTAGTCGCGCCAATCGCTGGCCGCGTCCTGCACATCATCGGGCAGCCGCCAATTGCTCATCAGCAATCGACCGAATCGCGGCTCGAACTCGCTCACCAGATCGGCAAACGTCTTGGCATCCATCACGGTTCGTTGCTGCATCTCGAATCCCGAAAGAATCTTCAGCGCCAAAGCCGCGCCGGTGCGATGCATGAGCGCCGCCAGAAAGGCGCTTTCCACGTGCTTGCGGCGCTCGCGGGCAATTTCCTTGGCCCAGAGCCCTGCCAACCACGCCTCGCGCCATAATTCTTCGGATTCCGGCTCGTGTCCGGGAGCGGTGAAAACCTCGCCGCGCAGCATCACCGCCATCGCGATATTGCGCACCTCGGCGACGCCGAGCCATGACACGGCTTGCTGCAGAGAAACGATGGGTGAGCGCGGCCGCAAAGCCGGAGAATTCGCCACTCGCATGATTTCGCCCGCCAGTGCGGGATCCGATTGGATCAAACGTGCAAGCTGCGTTGCATCGGCCGCGTGCTGCGCAGTAAGTTCGGCCAGTTGCGCGCAAACACGCGGCATGGGCGCGATGTTTTGCGGGCTGGCCAAGGATTCGCCCAAATATGCGTGGGCCGCCTGGACGTGCTTTGCGGGGACGACGACTGCGGATTGAAGACTCACTTCTGGCACCTTTTACGACGTTCTTGTCGACCCCTTAAGCATCGGCATTGCCGGGGGATGCTTGAGCGAGACTTCCCTTATGTTAAAAACATAAGTTAAATCAATATGCTAAATGAAGGCCCGATCGAGCGCCTGCGCCAGATCGTCTGTCAGGTCGGTTTCATCCTCCAGGCCAATCGACAGGCGCACGGTGCCTTTGCCCACCAGCGACTTGGCGCGCTGCTCCGCGGTGTACTCGCCGCCGTGCAAAAGCTGCGGCGGCATGACCAGCGACTCGGTGGAGCCGACGCTGGCGGCAATCGAAAACAGTTCCAAGGACTCTGCGAAACGCCCGCCTTCCTGGTAGCCGCCGTCCAATTCAATGCTCACCACCGTACCGAAATCCTTCATTTGCCGCCGCGCCAGCGCGTGCTGCGGATGACTCTCGAGACCCGGATAGTGCACGCGCTTTACCCGCGGGTGCTTCAGCAGAAATTTACTGACGGCGAGCGCGTTGGCGCACTGCCGCTCGTAGCGCAGGAAGTACGTGCGCATGCCGCGCTGGATCAAAAAGGCCGCATGCGGATCCAGCGCCGGACCCATTGGCCCGATGTCTTTGCGCATGGCGGCGATGAGTTCGTGGCGCGCAATGATGGCGCCGCCCATCACATCGCCGTGACCGGAGGCGTACTTGGTCAGGCTGTGTAGATACACGTCGATGTCGTAGTCGCCGTGGTTATGAAAGCCCGCAAAAGTGTTGTCCAGCACGGTAAGGCATCCCGCCGCCTTGGCATTGGAGGTCAGGTGCTCGATATCCGCGATCTTGGTGACTGGATTGGTGGGGCTTTCGAAAATCACCAATCGGGTCGGTTTCTCCTTGAGCAATTTTCCGATGCCGGCCAGATCTTCGATCGACAGCATGGTGTGCGTGACGCCGAACTTGGCCAGCAGGCGCTGCACGATGTAACGCGTGGGTCCGTAGGATTCGACGAACAGCAGCACGTGATCGCCCGTTCTGCACAGGGCCAGAAGGCTCATGGCTATCGTTGCGACCCCTGAGCCGGTCAACAGGCAGTCGTCCCTGCCCTGCAGCTCGCTCAGCAAGCGCTGCAGTTGCGTCAGGGTCGGATTGGAGGTGCGCGAATAGAAAAAACCGGTACGCTCGCCGCGTTGGTAGCGCAGCGTTTCATTCGTATCGTCAAACGAAAACTTCACCGACTGATAGATGGGCGCCACCAGCGGCCTGTTGTCCTCAGGAACCGCGACGGCGGGCGGATGATTCACCAGAGTGGTATTTTTCATGAATAACACGATAATCGAAACTTGACATCCTCCCCGCCCTATAAAGCGAGGGGATTCCCTGTTAGGCGATCAATGTCCTGATCGGAGCGCACTGAATGCACTCTTATCCAACGCACAGTCCCAGTCGAAACCAGACTGTCGTTGCATCCACCGGCAACAGGTGGACCGCAATTCTTAAGATAGAGCTTTCAACTTTGCCGCCGCATAATTGCCAAACACGACAAGGCTATATTGTCGCTTTTCCCAACAGCCACTGCAAGGAGCGGCGCTTCCTCCCCGGCCTATAGGCCGGAGTATCCACGCCGAATATCTGATGAACTTCACGCTGACAGAAAATCACTTGATGATTCAAGCGGCGGCGCGCGAATTTGCGCAGAACGAGATTGCACCGATTGCCGCGCAATTCGACGCCTCGGGGGACTTCCCCAGGGACACGATCCGCAAGGCCGGCGAACTTGGCTTCATGGGCGTGGAGGTCCCGGAGGAATACGGCGGTGCCGGTCTGGATTCGATTTGCTTCGTGCTGATGATGGAAGAGATCGCCTATGCCGACGCCGCCCACTCGACCATCGTCTCGGTCAATAACAGCCTGTACAACAACGGAATTTTGCAATTCGGTACGGAGCAGCAAAAACGCCTCTTCGTCACGCCGGTCGCCTCGGGCGAAGCCCTCGGCTGCTACGGCCTGACCGAGCCGCAATCCGGATCGGATGCGGCCAATATGCGCACGCGCGCGGCGTTGTCGGCAGACCGCTCCCACTACGTCCTCAATGGCAAGAAGTCTTGGATCACCTCGGGCCCCGTCGCCGACTACATGGTGATGTTCGCGGTCACGAGCCCCGAAGCGAAGTCTCGGGGCATCACCGCATTCATTCTCGACTGCAACCAGCCTGGTTTCATTCGCGGCAAAATCGAGCCCAAACTCGGCATCCGAGCCTCAGCAACCTGCGAGATCGAATTCGTCGACTATAAAATCCCCATCGCCCATCGCCTCGGCGAGGAAGGAAACGGATTCGCCATCGCCATGACCATCCTCGATCAAGGACGCGTCGGGATCGCGGCGCAGGCCAACGGCATCGCGCGCGCCGCGTACGATGCCGCTTTGAGCTATGCGAAAGAACGCCGCGCGTTCGGCGTGCCGATCGGATCATTTCAAATGACCCAGGCAAAGATCGCCGATATGAAAACCCGGCTGTCGGCATCGCGCTTGCTCATGCTGCAGGCTGCTTGGGCCAAACAAGCGGCGAAGAGCAGCGGCGCGCGAACCACGACTGAAGGCAGCATGGCCAAACTCTATGCCTCGGAGACCGCCATGTTCAACGCACACGCGGCCCTGCAGATCCATGGCGGCATGGGCTACAGCAAGGAGATGCCCTTGGAGCGTTATTTTCGCGACGCGAAGATCACTGAGATTTACGAAGGGACCAGCGAGATTCAGCGCATCGTGATCGCGCGCCAGGAGACCGGACTTCGCTAGCCGGAACCGATCAGGGTGAAAGATAGCGATCCAATTCCGCGTTGATGGCAACGCTCGAATCGAACAAAGGTTCCGCATCCTGCGCCGAGAGGCCAAGATCCCTAAACCCACGATCCATCACCAGGAGCTCTCGCGTCAGCATGGAGGGTTCAAGCAGCGCGTAGTCCGCGAGCTTGTGCGCGACGTTGACCACATTGCTCTCCCACCTGACCGCGCCCGCTGACGCATAGCTGTCCCACCGAGCAACCACCGCAGGCACCGGCGGCGGCAACGCCCACGCGGACATGACACGCGTGCCGACGTCGCGATTGAAGATGTCTATGAGACAATCGTATTCGCTGCCGGCGAGCGCAAAACCGGCGCGCTGTGCCACATCGTGAACGGCACCCAGGGTGACGGCCTTGCCGATGTTGTGGAGCAGTCCGGACAGGTAGCACAGTCCCGTCTCACGGGCGAGGGTATGCGCGAGCTGGCGCGCCCAGAGCGCGCTCGCCAACGAATGGCGCCACAGCCGGCGGGCCTTGCGATGCTGACCCTCGACGTTGAGCATCTTTCCCTGCAAGGCCAGTGTGAAGGCGATGTTAGCCACGTCATCGAGCCCGAGCCAGGCGATCGCGTGCTGCAATGATGTGATCGGCGATGCCGGGCGCTTGGCAGCGGATGAGGCAATCCGCAGAACGTATTCGGTCAGCGCGGCGTCCGCATGAATAATCTCTGCGAGAATGTGCGCATTGCCGGAATTCTTGGTGGCGCTGCGCACGACGCGCACAGCCACATCGGGGAGGGCGGGAATTGCCAGCTCGTTGCCGGTCACGTACTGCTCGACCAAGCCGCGCACGACCTCGAGGCTCTCGAGTTGCTCCTGAGCATTGACGGATAGATGTCGCACACCGAGGGTAACGGCGGGAAAAACAACGACTTGAGACGACAAGGTCGCATCGAGACCGACAACTTCGGCGGAAAAATGCGTAAACTCGGCCGAACATGAACGCCGTCGCAGATTTTACCGACTCCGCGCGACATCCCGTGGAAAAACAGCCGGAATCGCGATTGCGCGAGATTCCGTACAACTACACCTCGCTCGCCGATCGTGAGATCGTCATTCGCCTGCTGGGCGAATCGGCTTGGGACCTGCTCGACGGCTTGCGCAGCGAGCGACGCACAGGCCGGTCGGCGCGCATGCTGTATGAAGTTTTGGGCGACTTGTGGGTGGTCGATCGCAACCCCTACCTGCAGGATGACTTGCTCGACAATCCCAAGCGGCGGCGGCAGCTCATTGCGGCCATGCATCATCGTCTCTCCGAGGTCGAGAAGCGCCGCGATGGGGCCGATGAGGCTCGCCATGCCAAAGTGGGGGAATTGCTGCGCGCAGCTCTGCAGGCCGTGGAGCGATTCGAGCGGCAATTCACCGATATCGCCGCCAGGCGCAAGCGCGCGCGACGCCTGTTACGTAAGAATACCCGCAGCGACAATATCCGCTTCGATGCGTTCTCGCGCGTCGCGCATGTCACGGATGCCACCGACTGGCGCGTCGAATTGCCGTTCCTCGTGCTCATGCCCGATTCGGAAGCGGAAATCCCCCATTTAGTGCGTGATTGCATCGAACTCGGGCTGACCATCATCCCGCGCGGCGGCGGCACGGGATACACCGGCGGCGTGGTGCCGCTGACCCCGTGGTGCGCGGTAGTCAACACGGAAAAGCTCGAGACATTGGGTCCGGTGGAGACGTTTGTGCTCCCCGGGCACACGGCGAGCACGGCCAGCATATTTTCCGCAGCCGGTGTCGTTACCAGGCGCGTGAGCGAAGCGGCCGAAAGCGCAGGCGTCGTGTTCGCCGTCGACCCGACCTCCGCCGATGCGTCCTGCATCGGTGGCAACATCGCGATGAATGCCGGCGGCAAGAAGGCGGTGTTGTGGGGCACGGCCGTGGACAATTTGGCGTGGTGGCGCATGGTGGATGCGCAAGGCAACTGGCTCGAGGTCACGCGCTTGAACCACAATTTGGGCAAGATCCATGATGCATCGGTTGCCAGTTTCGAGCTGGTATGGAAGGACGGCTCGAAAGCCGCGGAGCAGGCCGCGGTTTTGCGCAGCGAGCGGCTCGACATCGATGGTGCGACATTTCGCAAGTTCGGTTTGGGGAAGGACGTTACCGATAAATTCTTAGGCGGACTGCCGGGCGTTCAGAAGGAGGGCTGCGACGGATTGATTACAGCCGCGCGTTGGATCTTGCATCGCATGCCCAAACACACCCGAACCGTGTGCCTGGAATTTTTTGGGTTGGCACGCGACGCCATACCCAGCATCGTGGAGATCACGCAGTACCTCGAGTCGAACGCAAAGGCAAAAGGGACGTTGCTTGCCGGTCTCGAACATTTGGACGAACGGTACTTGCGCGCCGTGGGCTACAGCACCAAATCAAAGCGCGGCGCATTGCCGAAAATGGTGCTGCTGGGCGACATCGTCGGCGAGGATGAAAGCGCCGTGGCCGCCGCCACTTCGCACGTCGTGCGCCTGGCCAATGCCCGTGCCGGCGAAGGGTTCATCGCCGTCAACGCCGAGGCGCGGCGGAAATTCTGGCTGGATCGCGCCAAGACGGCCGCCATCGCCAAACACACCAACGCCTTCAAGATCAACGAGGACGTGGTCATTCCACTGGAGCGTCTGGGTGAGTACACGGATGCCATCGAACGCATCAACATTGAACTGTCCATCCGTAACAAGCTCGAACTGCTGAGCGCCTTGGAGGACTATTTTTCCGGCGAAAGCACTTCAGGCAACGCTGCGGATGGCGACGCGGCCGGCGACGCGGCCCGCGCGGCCGAGGCCCGCGACCTGATCGCACGCGTCCGAACGCGTTGGCAATACCTGCTCGAGAACATGGACGACGCGCAGAGCGACGAGGGCAGCGTGTTCGACCGGCTGCAGGACCGAAGCGTTCGGGTCAGCTGGAAAACCGAAGTACGCGAGACGCTGGCGCGCATATTCGTCGGCAGCGCCTTTGCGCCGGTGCTGGCGCATTGCGACGCCGTGCACAGGCGCGTCCTGCAAGGCCGCGTGTTCGTCGCCCTGCACATGCACGCCGGCGACGGCAATGTGCACACCAACATTCCCGTCAATTCCGACAACTATGCGATGCTGCACACCGCGAACCGTGCGGTGGCGCGCATCATGGGCATCGCGCGCGCCCTGAACGGCGTGATTTCCGGCGAACATGGCATCGGCATCACAAAGCTCGAATATCTTTCCGATGCGGAACTCGCCGCATTTCGCAGCTACAAGCATCGAGTCGATCCCGAGGGCCATTTCAACAAGCTGAAGCTGATGCCGCAAAGCGATCTGCGCCGTGCTTATACTCCCAGCTTCGGGCTGTTGGGGCACGAATCGCTCATCATGCAGCAATCCGATATCAGCACGATTTCCGATGCCATCAAGGATTGCCTGCGTTGCGGGAAGTGCAAGCCGGCGTGCGCCACCCATGTGCCCCGCGCGAACCTGCTGTATTCGCCGCGGGACAAAATTTTGGCGACCTCGCTGCTCATCGAAGCGTTTCTGTATGAAGAGCAGACACGGCGCGGCGTCTCGATTCGGCACTGGGACGAACTGTCGGATGTTGCAGATCACTGCACGGTCTGCCACAAATGCCTGGCGCCCTGCCCGGTCGGCATCGATTTCGGAGACGTTTCCATGGGCATGCGCGATCTGCTGCGCCGCATGGACAAGAAGCGCTTCAATCCCGGCACCGCCGCCTCGATGTTCTTTCTCAATGCGACCAATCCGCAAACGATCAAGCTGACCCGGAAAGTCATGATCGATTGGGGCTACAAGATGCAGCGCCTCGGCAACCGCGCGCTCAACACATTGGCCAAGGCGCAGACCAAGCGGCCGCCGGCCACGACCGGCAGGGCGCCCATCAAGGAGCAGGTGGTGCACTTCGTCAACAAACGCATGCCGGGCGGCCTGCCGAAACGAACCGCCCGTGCGCTTCTCGACATCGAAGATCGCAATTACGTGCCCATCATCCGGGACCCGGCCAGGGTCAACAGCGAATCCGAAGCCGTGTTTTATTTCCCCGGCTGCGGCTCCGAGCGTTTGTTTTCGCAGGTGGGACTCGCCACGCAGGCGATGTTGTGGCACGTGGGCGTGCAGACCGTGCTGCCGCCGGGATATTTGTGCTGCGGATATCCGCAACGCGGCGCCGGGGAATTCGCCAAAGCGGAAAAGATCATCACGGACAACCGAGTGTTATTTCATCGGGTGGCCAACACACTCAACTACCTCGACATCAAGACGGTGGTGGTAAGCTGCGGCACCTGTTTCGATCAACTGCAAGGCTATGAGTTCGAGAGCATATTCCCGGGTTCCAAGATCATGGATATCCATGAGTACCTCTTGGAAAAGGGTGTACACCTGGAAAATGTCACCGGCACGCGCTACATGTACCACGACCCCTGCCATTCACCGATGAAAAAATACGATCCGCTTGACGTCGTCAATACGCTGATGAACAGCAAGCAGAATGGGACGATCGTCAAGAACGATCGCTGTTGCGGCGAGTCCGGCACCCTTGCTGTCACCCGGCCGGACATCTCGACCCAGGTGCGTTTTCGCAAGGAGCAAGAGGTGCGCATCGGCGTTGATGAAATCCGTGCCGGCGGCCATCAGGGTGCGGTCAAAATACTGACATCCTGCCCGTCGTGTCTGCAGGGCCTGAAGCGATTCAACGATGATGCGGAAATGGATGCGGATTACATCGTCGTGGAGATTGCCAAGAATCTGCTGGGGCCTGACTGGCTGCCGGATTATGTGAGGCGTGCGAACACCGGCGGCATCGAAAGAGTGCTGGTCTAGGCGCATGGAGACGACGGCGGAAGTTTGCGACGTGGCAGTGATTGGCGGCGGTCCTGGCGGCAGCACGGCGGCGACCCTACTCGCCAGGCGGGGCTACAAGGTGATCGCGCTGGAGAAGGCCCGTCACCCGCGCTTCCACATCGGCGAGTCGCTGTTGCCGATGAATCTGCCGGTATTCGAGCGGCTCGGCGTTCTCGACAAGGTTCGCGCTCTCGGCGTTCTCAAGCCCGGCGCCGATTTCGAGGCGGACAATGAGCGCGGCTACAACACCTTCGCTTTCTCACGTGCGATCGGCAACAGTCCTCCGCATGCCTACCAGGTTTGGCGGCAGGACTTCGACAAAATGCTTTACGACCATGCACGTGAATGCGGTGCCGATGCCCGCGAAGGGCATGAAGTATTGAAGATCGACCAGCTCGGTCCGCGCGAAACAAGGCTCGAAGTACGCACCGATGAGGGCCGCATTTACGGCATTCAGGCGCGCTACCTGATCGATGCCAGCGGGCGCGATGCGTTTCTGTCCGCGAAAAAGAAATTGCGCCGCAAGAACACCCAACACCAGAGCGCCGCCATCTTCGGGCACTTCCGGGGCGCAGAGCAGCGTCCGGGCGAAGACGCCGGCAACATCAGCATTTATCGTTTCGAGCACGGCTGGATCTGGATGATCCCGCTGCCGGACGGTGTGATGAGCGTCGGCGCAGTATGCTGGCCTGAGTATTTGAAGCAGCGTAAGGGCCGCACGGCGGAATTTCTGCTGGAGACGCTGAATCAGAGCCCAGGGCTGCGGAGAAGAATCGAGCACGCCGAACTCATCGGCGAGGTGCGTGTCACCGGCAACTATTCCTATGACTCGACGCAGATGGGCGGACCGGGTTGGCTGCTGGTGGGCGACGCGTTCGCATTTCTCGACCCTGTATTCTCCTCGGGCGTCTACCTGGCGATGAGCGGCGCAGAACAAGCGGCAATGGTCGTCGATGCTGCGCTGCGCGATCCTGCGCGCGAGAAGGGGCTGCTGCGCAAGCTGGAAAAGCGCCAGCGCGCCGGCATGTCGCGATTTTCATTCTTTATCTATCGATTCAACGGCCCCGTGATGCGGCAAATGTTTCGTCAACCGCGCAACAGCTGGCAGCTGGAACAGGGCGTGATTTCCATGCTGGCCGGGGACTTATTCGATACACCCAAGGTCCTGCGCCGTCTGACGCTATTCAAAGTCGTCTACGTGATCGCCGGCCTGCGCGATTGGCGGCGCTGGCTATCAGGGCATAGGTATCGGCTTGCGCAGGCACGCGCACAATTCAGCGGCGGCAACACGCCGCTGGACAAGGTCTAACCATCAAGACCCAGCGCTTCGCTGGTAACCTCAGGGGGCGGGCGGTATCTCCTCGGTTTCGGGTCTCTTTTTGATCGCGCTCATTTCAGCGGCTCCTTTGATCATGAGCTTGTTGCCGACTTGAACCCCGGTCTCCAGATTTTCTATCCAGACTGCAGAGTAATCCGGTCCCAGGCTTCCTTTGACGACATAGGTCGCACCGGCCAGCGGCGTGAACTTGACATTGCCGTCTACAAAATAAGTGGTGCCGACCATTGCCTGTATCGGCGCCGCAAAGTGGGTACGCCCGCAAATGTGAAATATAGTTTCTTTCGGCTCGATGGGACGAGCGGCACCCTGCACGTGCTGGTAAAAGCCATTCCCCCGATTGACATTTGCGGTTCGCTCCAACGCGTTTGCGATTGACTTCCCGTCAATCGCATCTACAAAAAAGAAGTCGGATTTGCTGTTGCTATACACGTAGCTCGAATCCGCAATAAGCGCAGTCGGCCCGCTGTACTCCTTGGGGAGCACGGATTTCTCGAGCGCGCACCCCGTATTCAGCATCGCCGTGGCCAGCATGATAATTACCCGCCTCACGATCACTCCTTCAACAGCATCGCCTTGGCATCAACCACATTCTCCACCTCCACCAGGCGCTGATTGTCGTCAAATTTGACGCGGTACTGCACCTTGTCCGTAATCCAAAAAGTCCACACGTTGCTGGAGAGATTGGGAACATCGCTGCTCACCGGGTAGCCAACCGACATAAGAACCTGTTCGCGAGTCATCCCTTTGGCGAGGTGGCCCGCCGCAATGGCGTACTGAACATTTTGCGGAAATGTCTTGATTTTGGCGGTCGGATCATCTTGAACGATGTACCGCCTTGCAAACGTCTCAATTGCCAGATCTCGGCTGTAGTCATTGGCGAGAGCCTGGTTTTTGTTCTCCACGACCACCTTAACGCGATGCTTGCTGTAGCCTGTGGCCCGAATAGGCGTACCCACCGCAATCACGTGTTGTTCGGGATCGCCAATGTTGATGTCGCTGATTTGCTGGCCATCGCTATGCATGTTGCAGCAAAGAAAACCGCTGAGCAAATCCTCAGCGAAGGCTTGCGGCGCGACCATAAAGAGAATCCCGCATCCCAAATGCGCCAGCGTCCGTATCATCCAATTGTTCTTCCTTAGCAGTGATCGAAACGGCTACGCCGACATTGTAATGAGGCGCAGCCTCGTAGGCTAGGCTGCTGCCTTGTCAAACCGCGCCCGCCGCGCCATCCACAAGCTCACGCCAATGATCATCGTGCTCACCACGGCCAACGTGATGGTCGCAAGCACGTTGATTTCGGGGCTCACGCCGAGGCGTACTTTGGAAAATACCACCATGGGCAAGGTGCTGCTGCCCGGACCCGACGTGAAGCTCGATATCACCAGGTCATCCCAGGACAGCGTGAAGGCCAGGAGCCACCCCGACAAGATGGCGGGGAAAATGATCGGCAGTGTGATGACGAAAAACACCTTGAACGGACGGGCGCCCAAGTCCATTGCCGCCTCTTCGAGAGCCGTGTCGAAGGTCGCCATGCGTGAATTGACGATGACCGTCACGTAGGCCATGGAGAATGTCATGTGGGCGATGGTCATGGTGGTGATTCCACGTCCCGCCGGCCAACCGATCAGCTGCTCCAAAGCGACGAACAGCAGCAGCAAGGATAGCCCCGTGATCACTTCGGGCATCACCAGCGGCGCCGTGGTCATCGCGTTCAAGGTAAATCGTCCCCGGAACCGGCTAAATCGCGCCAGTCCGAAGCCGGCGAGCGTGCCGAGGATCACGGATCCGGTGGCATTGATGACGGCCACCTTCAGGGAAATCCACGCGGCATCCAGAATCTCCTCGTTATTGAGCAGCGCGTAATACCACTTGAGCGTCGGCGAGTTCGCGCTGTCCCAGACGGTCACCAGCTTCGAGGCATTGAAGGAAAATACCACCATGGACAGAATCGGGATGTACAGAAATGCAAAACCGAGCGCGATGCAGGTGAGGATGAACAACGAGCTGCGATAATTCATCGTGCGCCCGCCGACTCGCGCGCTTGCACGCTTTGGTACCACATCATGAAGGGAACCAAGAGCAACAGCAGCAAAATCGCCACCGCACTTGCCACCGGCCAGGCACGGTTCGAGAAGAATTCATCCCACAGCACCCGTCCGATCATCAGCGCATTGGGACCGCCGAGCAGCGCCGGAATCACGAATTCACCGACCGCGGGAATGAAAACCAACATCGATCCGGCCAAGATGCCGTTGCGGGACAGCGGCAATGTGATTTTGTAAAATGCCTGCCAGGGGCGGCAGCCCAAGTCCTCGGCCGCTTCGAGCAACTGCCAATCCATTTTTTCCAAGTTCGCGTAAAGCGGCAAAATGAGAAACGGCAGGTAGGAATACACGATGCCCACATACATGGCGAAGGGTGTGTACAGCATCGTCAAGGGTTCATGAATCAGCCCAAGCGACATCAACACGTTGTTGATCACGCCATTGGCCTTCAACAGACCAATCCAGGCATACACCCGCAGCAGCAAGGACGTCCAAAACGGCAGTATCACCAGCAGCAGCAGCACGTTGCGCGACGCAGGCTTGGCGCGAGCGATCCCGTAGGCCATCGGATAGCCGAACCCTAAACACATCAACGTGGACAGAAACGCGACCTTGATCGAGTTCGCAAAGGCATGCAGATACAGGGAATCAGTGAACAGGAACGCGTAGTTGTTGAAATTCAGCTTGATCGCGAGCGAGTTCTTGCCGACCCACTCGAGCAAAGGCTTGTACGGCGGAATCGCCAAGTCCATGTCCGAAAAAGATATTTTCAGGACGATGACGAATGGCACGACGAAG
Organism: Pseudomonadota bacterium; assembly: GCA_030775865.1. Taxonomy (GTDB): domain Bacteria; phylum Pseudomonadota; class Gammaproteobacteria; order Steroidobacterales; family Steroidobacteraceae; genus Bog-1198. The sequence continues at coordinate 18,158 of JALYIH010000032.1, forward strand.
AACAGCACCAGCCACACGTAGGGCAGCGCGACGACCAGTCCGCGGCCGGTGATGCCGACCCGACGCAGCTGCCCGGCTAGCGCCCTGGAGCTAACGGGTCACCACCACCGGACTCGTCGCATCCCATGACAGGTAGACCTGCTGGTCCCAGCCGATGGCTTCGGCGTGGCGCGATGTGTTGGGTTGAGTGACCCGCACCACTTTGCCGGTGGGCAGCTTGACCAGGTAGATCGACAAGTCGCCGAGATAGGCGATGTCCTGCACGGCGCCGCGCACCACGTTGTCCGCCCCGCCCACCGGCGCGGTCGTTGACATGAATATTTTTTCCGGCCGCACGGCCGCCCAGACGATGGCTCCCGGTGGTGCGCTGATTCCATGGCTCACATAAATCGTTCCGCCGAGCTCCGCCGAGCCGATGCGCACATAGTCCGGTTCATCCTCGAGGAGTTTGCCCTCGAACATGTTCACCGAGCCGACGAAATCCGCCACGAATCTTGAACTGGGAAACTCATAGATCTCGGACGGCGTTCCGGCTTGCACAATTTCACCGTGATTCATCACGCCGATGCGGCTCGCCAAGGTCATGGCTTCCTCTTGGTCGTGGGTCACGACGATAAAGGTCACGCCCAACTTGTCCTGCAAACTGATCAATTCGAACTGGGTATGCTCGCGAAGTTTTTTATCCAGAGCGCCCAAAGGCTCGTCCAGCAGCAGCAGTTTCGGGCGCTTGACCAGCGAGCGGGCCAGCGCAACCCGCTGGCGCTGGCCCCCGGACAGCTGGTGCGGTTTGCGCTGGGCGTAATCACGCATTTTCACCAAATCCAGCATGGTCGCCACGCGTTCTTGGATCTCCGCCTTCGGCAGCCGATCCTGTTTCAGCCCGAAGGCCACATTCTGTTCGACATTCATGTGCGGAAATAGCGCGTACGACTGGAACATCATGTTCACCGGCCGCTCGTAAGGCGGCACCCCGGTCATGTCTTCGCCGTCGATGAGAATTCTTCCCGACGAGGGCGTTTCGAATCCGCCCAACATGCGCAGCAAGGTGGTCTTGCCGCATCCGGAGGCACCCAAGAGGCAGAATATCTCGCCCTTGTAGACTTTCAGGGAGACGTCCTTGACCGCCGTGAAATCACCGAATGTTTTGCTGACCCGCTCCACTTCCACATAGGGTCGGGCCGAGGGATCGTTCCAGGTCTGGGCTTTGACGACGCCGCCCGCGGATGCCGTCATTGGTTATTGGCCCGTCTTGAATTTTTGCCAAACTCGAGTGATGGCGCGAGTCTGCTCGGGCGAATCGGCCAATTGCACCGCCAGTGATTGACGCTGCTCGAGCGGCGGATAAATCCCTGGATCATCCTTGACGGCGGGCAATACCAGCGGCTGGGATGCTGCATTCGCATTGGCGTAGCGCTTGAAGTTGGAGACATCCGCGATGACCTGCGGCGTCATCATATAGTTCATGAATGCATAAGCGCTTTCGGGATCCGGTGCATCCTTGGGGATGGCCAACATGTCGAACCAAAGAATCGAGCCTTCCTTGGGCACGGCATACTTGATGTCGATGCCCTTGTTGGCCTCGCGCGCACGATCGCGCGCCTGCAGCACATCGCCGTTGTAGCCCACGGAGATGCACAGATCGCCATTCGCCAACGCCTCGATGTATTCCGAGGAACTGAAGTTGCGAATGTACGGTCTGATTTTGACCAGCGTCGCCTCCGCCTGCGCCAGATCATCGGCACTTTGCGAATTCGGATTCTTTCCCATATAGCTGTAGACGGCGCGCATCATTTCCGCGGGTGAGTCCAGCAGACTGATGCCGCACTTCGCCACTTTCGAGGCCACGGCGGGGTCGAACACCAGCCGCCAGCTATCGAGCGGCGCATCAGGCATCAGCGCCTTGACCATCTTCTCGTTGTAGCCGACGCCGTTGGTGCCCCACATGTAAATGACGCCGTGGGCGTTGTCTGGGTCGTGCAGGGCGACCTTCGCCATGAGCTGCGGATCCATGTTCGCAAGGTTGGGCAGCTTGGATCTGTCCAAGACCAGATAGGCGCCGGCTTTGATCTGCCTCTCGAAGTAGGAGGCGGTGGGCACCACGATGTCAAAGCCGCTGCTGCCCGCCAGCAGCTTGGTCTCGAGCGTTTCGTTGCTATCGTAATATGCGGCATGCACCTTGATGCCGGTCTGCTTCTCAAAATCGGGCAGCGTATTGGGCGCCAGGTAATCCGACCAGATGTAGAGATTCAAGACCTTGGCGCCGCCGGCGCCGGTCGACGCCGAATCGGTCGCAGACTTGCCGCCGCAACCGCTCAAGGCCCACAAACACACAAGCGCCAGAATCGCCGTCCGACGAACGCTGAACATCCGACGCTTCCTCTATTTTTTTGACCCGCTAGTTATAGCGACCTATACGTTCAACAACAAGTGTTCGCGCTCCCACGAACTGATGACCTGCGCAAAGGTCTCGTACTCGGCTTCCTTGACTGCCGTGTAGGCCAAGACAAAGCGATCGCCGAACAGGTCCACCAGCTGCTTTGATTCGCGCAGCAAACGCAGCGCCTCCGCCAAGGTGCGCGGCAGAGCGATCGCCAAATCGTAAGCGCTGCCGCCGATGGGTTCCGAGGGCTTTAGGCCCTCCATCATACCGAGATAGCCGCAAGCCAAGGATGCGGCGATGGCAAGGTAGGGATTTGCGTCCGCGCCGCCCACCCGATTCTCCACTCGCCGCGCATCCGGCCCGGACATCGGCACCCGCAAGCCCGCGGTTCGGTTGTCGTAGCCCCAATGCACATTGATGGGCGCGGAAGAATAGCGGCTGATGCGCCGGTAACTGTTGACGTTGGGACAAAACAGGGACATTGCGCCCGGCAAGTATTTTTGCAGACCGGCGATATGTCCAAAGAATAATTCCGAAGGCGAACCGTCGGCCTGGCTGAAAATATTCTTGCGAGTCTTCGAATCGATGATGCTTTGGTGAAGGTGCATTGCGCTGCCAGGCTCTTTGGCCATCGGCTTCGCCATGAACGTGGCATACATTTTATGGCGCATGGCCGCTTCGCGCGCCGTGCGCTTGAACAAGAAGGCCTGATCGGCAAGGCCCATCGGATAGCCGTGCAGCAGGTTGATTTCCATTTGCGCCGCGCCGGATTCATGTATCAGCGTGTCGATCTCGATGTCCTGCGCCTCGCAGAACGAGTACATGTCGTCGAACAGCGGATCGAACTCGTTGACCGCTGCGATGCTATAGGCTTGACGGCCGATCTCGGGGCGCCCCGAGCGGCCCACCGGCGGCTTCAAGGGATAGTCGGAATCGATGTTCGGTTCGACCAGGAAAAACTCCAGCTCGGGAGCGACGACCGGTTCCCACCCTTGAGCTTCGTACAGCTGCAGCACCCGCCGCAGCACATAGCGCGGCGCCATCGTGACCGGACTGCCATCCCCGTAAAAGCAATCGTGGATCACCTGCGCCGTGGGCTCCGCGGCCCAAGGCACGACACGCACGGTTTTCGGATCCGCCTTCAACACGATGTCGATGTCCGAAGGGTTCATCGCGCTTTGGTCCTCCGGGTAGTCCCCGGTGACCGTTTGCAGGAAAATCGCCTCCGGCAGGCGCATGCCCTCTTCTTCGGCAAATTTTTCGGCTGGCATCAGCTTGCCGCGAGCGACGCCGGCCATGTCCGGAATAATCGCTTCGACTTCGGAAATGCCGTGCTCTCTCAAGAATTGTTGAATCGTGCTCGCCATACATCACCTTGAAACAATCGCCCGTTGACGGCTGGCCTTGCCAAACGCAGCAAACAACGCGCTGGAAAATGGGTCCTGTGCAAACTGCCACTCCGGATGCCATTGCAGCCCCAACGCAAAGGTCGGTGAGTCAGCAACGCGAAACGCTTCGATCACGCCATCCGGTGCACGCGCTTCGACCGCCAGATCGCCCCCAAGTTTTTGAACTCCCTGCCAGTGCAGCGAATTCACCTTGAGACGATCGCGGCCTGCGATTTTTTGAAGTTGCCCTCCGGGCTCGAGCAGCACCTCGTGGGCGGGAGCGTATTGCACGTCCAGGGGTAAGGATTCATCGTCGCGGTGATCGAGGTTCCCCGGCACCTCGTGCAGGCGCGGGTTCAAGGTACCGCCGTAGGCGACATTCATCTCCTGAAAGCCGCGGCAGATCGCCAGTACCGGCAAGCCGGCGGCGATGGCCCGCGGAATCAGCGGAAGCGTCGTAGCATCCCGATTTGGGTCATGTAGCGTTCCCGGCTCGCTTGCCGGTCCTCCGTAGTGTTGAGGTTCAACATTCGACGCGCTGCCCGTGAGCAGCAATCCATCGCAGGCATCCAACAAGGATGGCAGATCAATCTCGGACCCCAGAGCGGGTACGAGCACCGGCACCGCCTTCGCGCCTTGGGCGACGGCGTCGATGTACTTCTCGCCGACCATGTGGAAATAGTGCTTTCCATACAGCCGGCGATCAGCCGGAATTCCAATGAGCGGCAGGCGCGACATGTTTAAAATATTAAACGTCCGGATGGACGACTAACCTTTGATAACGACAGTATTACACCACACCGGCCATGCCCCGTCCCTGTTCCCCGTGCAGAAAGGGCTAAGATTTAGGCATTTCCACGACTTAGGTGCGATTGATGCGACGCAGCAATATTGCATTTTCATGGAAAACCTCTGTAGGCTCACAGGCACCCAATCCTGTCAATAGCTATAAGATTTTAAACACTTTCACCTGAAACCTGATGCGCCTGTCGTTCCCCCCTGCCCGCTCCTACTACGCCCTCAGCGACGCCTCCCCCGCGCAGCCGTCCTTGCGCGGCGAGGTCAGAGCAGACGTGTGCGTGCTCGGCGGCGGTATCGCCGGATGCTCGGCAGCGTTGCATCTGGCCCAGCGGGGCTACAAAATCGCGCTGCTGGAGGCGCGCACCGTGGGCTATGGGGCCTCGGGCCGCAGCGGCGGCCAAACCATTTTTGGGTTGGCCGCGAGTCAACAGAAGCTCGCCGCCGAAGTGGGGCGAGATGACGCGCACCGATTGTTCGGCCTCTCGGTCGAAGCGCTGGACCTCACTCAATCGCTGATCCGCGACCACGCCATCGATTGCGACTACCACCCCAATCATGTGCACGTTGCGCTGAAAGCCCGTCACGTGCAGGAGCTTCGCGAATGGAGCCGCGAGCTGCACGAGGAGTACGCCTACGATTCAGTACACCTGTTGAATCGAGAGGAACTGCGTTCCCATGTGCAAAGCGACCGGTATCTTGCGGGGCTGATCGACCCGCGAAGCGGGCACTTGCACCCCCTCAAGTACACTCAAGGGCTGGCGCGCGCCGCAACAGCGGCCGGTGCCGCCATCTATGAGAACTCCGAGGTGTTGCGCTACCAGGATGGTCCCCAGGTGCTCGTGCATACCGCGCAAGGCTCGATACGCTGCGACCATCTGGTCTTATGCGGCAATGCCTATATCGGTGCGGTGGCGCCGGCGTTGGCGCGGCGAATCTTGGGCGTGGGTACTTACATCATCGCCACGGAGCCGCTCGGCGAAGAGCGCGCTCGAAGCCTGCTGCCGACCAATGCAGCGATAGCCGACATCAACTGGATTTTGGATTACTTCAGGCGTTCGGAAGACCATCGCCTGCTGTTCGGCGGACGCGTCAGCTACAGCTCGGTACAACCGCCGCGCCTCGCGGGGTCCATGCGCACGCGCATGGTGCGTGTGTTCCCGGCGCTGGGGGGCGTCAAGGTCGACTATGCCTGGGGTGGCTACCTGGACATCACCATGAGCCGCGCGCCCAACTTCGGACGTCTCGCAGCCAATGTGTTTTATCTGCAGGGGTTTTCCGGTCACGGCGTCGCACTGGCAGGGTTGGCAGGGAAACTCGCGGCCGAAGCCATTGCAGGCACCGCCGAGCGCTTCGATGTGTTCGCGCGCATCCCGCATCGGGACTTCCCCGGGGGCCGCCTCTTCAGGCGGCCATCGCTGATGCTGGCGATGCTGTACTACCGCCTGCGCGACTTGCTCTAGGCGTGCCGCGCAACGGGCGCCCATCGCGCCCACCGGTCTATTTAAGTTCAGGTTTTTCGGAGGCGGCGAAGCTGGCAGACAATTTCTGACCGGTATCCAGCAACGTGACGGAATTCAAGCCCCCGCCATGTGAGCCGTCGCGCAGCGGGTTGAATTCGACGCTGACGCGGTCGCCGGGTTTAATTGAATTGCGCGTCCAACCGCCGCGCGTCAAGACGCCGGGACTGGTGGTTTCGATGCTCCACTCCTGCGGGTCGCCCCCGCCCTCCGGCTGGACCAGCACCCAAACGACGCAATGCGGATTGGTCCACTGAAAGGTTTTGACGGTGCCCTTCAGGGTCAGCGTCTGCGTTCGGTCATAAACAGCGAAGGAGTGATGCGCAGCGACCGGCCATGAAGCCGCGGCGGCTGCGGCCAAAAGGATCGCACCCAAGCCATGTTTCAATCGTGACGGTTTCATTCGTGCTTGATTCGTTCGTGAAAGCTTCATTCGTGCCTGTTTCATTTCGAGTCGGAGCCAACGGGAACGCCCTGGTGGAACTTGATGGGCGCAAAAATCGAATTGCCGTCCTTGTCGACAGCGTCGTTATAGCTGCCCTGCTCGCAAACGCCCTCGACGATGTCGTATTTCTGCGCCCGCTGGCGATAATACTTGCGGGTCGTCTTCCAGGGTTTTGCCAGCAGCTTGTTCGCGGTGATTTCCAAATCGTCGGCCAGCGTGTGGGCATCCAGCAAATGGAATCGCTCGACGATGTGCATGTCGCCATTATTGGGCACGCCCACTGCTTCATTGACCGCAAGATAGGCTTGCGGAAGCAGCGCAATGGTATCCACCACCAGCGTTTGCCCCTCCCAGTGGCCTATGGAGTGCCCATGGAAGCTCGGATCGGGATCCGCCGGGTGCGGCCGCCCGTCCGTATAGATGCGGCGCAGGCGATTGCCGTCACCCTCGCCCAGCAGCGTTACCCTTCCCGGCGTCAGCAGAAGTTCGAAGGCGTTGTGCGTGATGAGCATGTAGCTCGGCATGCCGGTCGGGAAACAGTGGTCGATGACCGGGAACGGCCGGCCGGCTTTTTCCTCGGCGTACATGCGCTCGATCTGCTTGGCAACCTCGGGCTTCCAGGGCGGCGGATTGGTGCGTTCTTGCGCGACTTGATCGCTGATGACCGGCGTCCATACGCCGCCCAGGTCCGGCAGCTTCGCCATGGCCTGCCAATCGCGCAACGTCGGCGCGGGATTGATCGCATCGTTGTCCGCAGCGGCAACGCCGGCGAATGCCGCCAGTCCGATCAACAACAGCGTGCGATAGAGATGGGTTTTCATGCGTTTGAAGATTACCCGAAGGCAGCCTTGAGTGGCCATATTATTTGAATCGCACGCTGAAACAGCGATGGATTCGCGCATGGCGTTCAAAATCCTTCGGGATGGTAGCGGCGCTCAAGTCTTCGATGGCGAGGTCCGCGAGCGCACCGAAGTCCAGTTTGAAGCGTGTGTAATTGGTCGAAAACACCAAGCGGCCCGAGGCTCGCAGAAGCTTCAATGAGCGGCGAATCATCCCCACATGGTCGCGCTGTACATCCAGCACGCCTTCCATGCGTTTGGAATTGGAAAAGGTCGGGGGATCCAGGAAGATGAGATCGAATCGCGGACCGCGCGATTCCTGCTCCTCGAGCCAGGCCAAGCAATCAGCGCGGTACAGCTCGTGATTGTTGCCGCCGAAGCCGTTGAGCAGCAAATTCTCATGAGCCCAATCGAGATAGGTGTTCGATAGATCGACGCCGGTGGTGCTGCGTGCGCCGCCCGCAGCCGCATACACGCTCGCGCTGCCGGTGTAACAAAACAGATTCAAGAAATCCGTGTCCTTCGCCCAGGAGCGCAGCATGTCGCGCATGATGCGGTGGTCGAGAAACAGTCCGGTGTCCAAATAATCGCGGAAATTGACCCAGAATTTCAGTCCGCCCTCTTGGACGGCGTGGCGCTCGGCCATGCTCTCGCGCTTCTCGTACTGCTCGGCGCCCTTCTGCGGTTTGCGCACGCGCGAGTGCACCTGCGCGAGCGGCACGCTTAAGGCTTCGGGCAATACCGCCAGCACTTCGCGGCGGCGTTCACGCGCGCTCTCCTGGTTGACGGTTTTCGGCGGAGCGTATTCCTGCACGTACGCGTGCCGCGCTGCACGGCCATAGAGGTCGATGGCGAAGGCATATTCCGGCATGTCCGCGTCGTACACGCGAAAACAATCGATGTGTTCGCGTTCCGCCCAAGCATCCAGGCGCTGCAAGTTCTTGCGCAAGCGATTGGCGAACATTTGCGCACCGGGGCGGTTCGACCAATCCGCGCGCACCTCTTCGGGCGGACGTTGCACACTGGCTTCGTTCAGATCGAAGCGCAGCAGCCGGCACTCGATGGTGCCGTTGAACACCCGGTGGGTGCGTTTGGCGTAAATGCCTAAATTGCGCGCCAGCGGGGGGTTGCCGGTCAGGATCGCCGCCTGCCAGCCCTGGAACCTCTCGCGCAGAACAGCGCCGAGTTCTGAGTACAGTGCGGGAAGCCCCGACTCCGCTCCGATCCGCTCACCATAGGGCGGATTCGCAACCACCAGCCCCGACTTAAGCGCAGGCCGAGGCACCTCACTCAGAGACCGCTTCTCGATGTGCAACCATTCCGCGACACCTGCCTGCTCGCCGTTGGCGATCGCCATGCGCACCGCTTCCGAATCAATATCCGATCCCAGAATGCAGCGCCGCGGGGTGCGCGCTGCCCGACGGGCGCGGGCTTCCGATCGTAAACGCTCCCAAAGTTCTGCATCGTGACCGCGCCACCTTAGGAATCCGAAGTATTCGCGGTCGAGGGCGGGTGCCGCGTCTGCGGCGATCAAGGCGCCCTCGGTGAGAAACGTCCCGGAGCCGCACATGGGATCCAGCAGCAGTCCGCCCTGCTCCGCCAAGCCCGGCCATCCGGCGCGCAACAGCACCGCAGCCGCAACATTTTCCTTGAGGGGCGCGCGACCGCCTTCGCTGCGGTAACCGCGCCGGTGCAGGCTTTCGCCGGAGAAATCCACCGAGACCAAAGCCGTGGGACCCTCGACGTGCAGATGCAGCAATACATCGGGACGCTCGGGTTGTATGTTCGGCCGCTCGCCGGTGGCATCGCGCAGATTGTCGCAAACCGCGTCTTTGAGCAGCTGAGAGCCGTAAATCGTATGTCTGATGGACTCGTTGCCCCCGCTGCAATCGCACGCCAAGGTCGCGCCGGGCGCCACATGCTCGCGCCAATCGATGCGCTTCACCGCCTCGTAGACATTCTTCGAGCTGGTCGCATCGATGGATCCTAAGCTCAAGAGCACGCGCGTAGCGGTGCGCGACCAGAGGCAGGTCCTGTAGCCGACCTCGAGCGTGCCTTGAAATTTCACATCATGGCTGCGCTCGCGGATATCCTCGGCGCCGAACTGCTTGAGCTCCTCTGCCAAAACGGAAGCGGCACCGACCGGCGCGGTGGCGATCCAGTAGCGAACATTGTCACCCACCTACAATAGATCGTCGCGTGATATGAACGGCACCATCAAAGTATCGTCAATTTGGACATCGACCTTCCTTTGCCATGCACTCTCGAATTCGACACCACCTATCCTCGATAGTATGTCGACCATCACAGGCGGCGTGCCAATACGGAAGAAGCTGTCCGGCTCGGTAAAGTCTTTTGCGCTGAGCCCTTCAATCGGCGCCCCGAACTGTGCGAGTGCGGCATACACTGCCTTGCCGTTCTCGGCGTCTGGGCTGATCAAAATATCCAGGTCTTTGGTTGCCCGCGGTTCGGCATGAAATGAAACCGCATACACCTACAATCAAATACCTAACCTGGTGGGCGTTTAATGCGGACAAGAGTTCTTTGAAGTCGTTGTACATCCGGTGGCTGTCCCTTCAATGCATAAAGAACAGTGGTGAGTTCCGAGACGGCGCGAATACGCTCACTAGCCGGTACGCGCTGCCACGCCCGAATACCATCCGCCTTCATCGCGCCCAGGCTACTGTACCGTTTAACGGTCTTGTCCATCATGCAAACTTAGCACCGTAAGCGCCGCTGTGCCAGCCCGAGCCAACCAAGCTACGTGTCCACTCGGTCAACTGCGCGCCGCAAATCGACCCAATCGAGTTTGGGACGATTCGAAAAGTAACGCAGCAATATTTTGTAGACGTCGACATCAAACGCGGCATAGGCACGCCGCGCGCTCAGCGCGGCGAGATCTTCTTCGGATCGCGCCGATCCTAAGTACATCCAATGATCGAGCACATGGAACTCCGCGCCGAGGGTGCCGTCGGCCGAGAAGCCGCTGGAGCCCCTTTCGCGCAGCGCAATGCGGCCCGGAAACGGCCAACTCTTGATTTTCAGTCCCGACAAGGCCATTTGAACCCGCATGTTATGAAGTACCAGCCGCTCCTTGCCGGTGCAGGCGCCGCGGCACTTGCCGGCCTGCATGGCGAAACAGGAACCCTCACTCTCCTCCAGCCCCAGCACTTTGAGGCACAGCTCGCGCGCCTGCGCAATGTCGATCAACGCCTTGCGCGCATCCTTGTCTGAATGAAATACGCCGAAACTCTGCGCAAGCTGCGGCGCCTCCAAGGTATCGATGCGCTGCACGTGCACGCGGCCGGAGGAATCGGCAGCCGGCCGTAAGGTCACCGCGTCGGCATGGCTTTTCACACGCCGGTTGTAACGCGGGTTTTGCGACCTGATCCAATCGGACTCGAGCAGCATGGCGCCGAGTTCACCCGCGGTCTGCACCCAATCGACGCGCCTCACCTGGATGGCCAGGCTGTGATCCCGTGAACCCTCGTGCTCGTTCGCAAGCTGGTTCAAAACCCCATTGCGCAGCGAGGCGCTCTTGCCGATGTACAGCAATGCGTCGTCATCGCCGAAGAAGCGATATGCGCCGGGGCCGTCCGGCAGTTCATCCGCGAGCCCCGGCGGCAGATGCGCCGGCAGTTTCGGTGCCGCGAGCGTGGCGTGAATCGCGGCAGCCGCAAGCACATCGGCCGGCACTTCCTTGGTCAGTTTCAACCACAAGTCCTTGATCACGCCGGCATCGCCAAGCGCGCGGTGTCTGGCGCTGCAGGCAAGACCATTGCGCTCCATCACTGCATCCAAATTGTGCCGGGCATGTTCGGGAAACAGGCGGCGCGACAATTTGACAGTGCACATGACCTCAGCCGCAAAATCCACGCCGACCTTGCGAAATTCACTGCGCAGAAAGGAGTAGTCGAAACGCGCGCTGTGCGCGACAAACACCGCGCCGCTCAGCTTGTCGCGAATCGTGGCGGCAAGGTCGGCGAAGCGCGGCGCGTCGACGACCATCTCGCTGCTGATGCCGGTGAAGGCCTGGATGTAGGGAGGAATGGGACATTCGGGATTGACCAGCGAACTCCACTCTTCGACCAGCTCGCCGTTTTGAACACGGACAATGCCGACTTCGGTGATCCGGTGGTAGGCGGGGTTGGCGCCCGTCGTTTCCAAATCAACGAATACGAGGTTGTCAGCCGCGTCCATCGAGCGAGAGCAAGGGGTAGTAAAGGTCGGGCCGCCGATCGCGGAATACACCCCAAGCCTGGCGGTAGCGGCGCACCTCGTCCAGATCAAAGGAGGCGGTCAGAACCGATTCGCTGTCGCGATCCGCTTCGGTGAGCTTCTCACCCGTCGGCGACGAGATGAACGATGAGCCGTAAAACGTCATCGTGTATTTTTCGCCCTTTTCCGTGCCGATGCGATTCGACGCGACGACCGGCATGACATTGGCGGCGGCATGCCCCTGCATGGTGCGCTGCCAATGCCCGCTGGAATCGATGCTGGCATCCTGGGGCTCCGAACCGATCGCCGTGGGGTAGAGCAAGATCTCCGCACCCATCAACGCCATGGATCGCGCAGCCTCCGGGAACCACTGATCCCAGCAAATCGCGACGCCCAACTTCGCATAGCGGGTGGCAAACACCTTGAAACCGGTGTCTCCCGGCGAGAAATAGAATTTCTCGTGATAGCCAGGGCCTTCCGGAATGTGCGACTTTCGATAGCTGCCGAGAACGGACCCGTCCGCATCGACGATGGCCACGGAGTTGTAAAAGGCGTTGTTGGCGCGTTCGAACACACTGATGGGAAGCACGATCTGAAGTTCGCGGGCAACGCTGCGGAAATGCTCGACCGCAGGGTGCCCGTCGAGCGGCAGCGCGAGCTCCAGATGTCTGGCGATGTGATCCTTGCAGAAGTACGGCGTCTCGAACAGTTCTTGCAAGAGAATCACCTGCGCGCCGCGCTTCGCCGCCTCGCGAACAAGTTTCTCGGCGCGCGCCATGTTGGCGTCCCGATCCCAACTGCAGGCCATTTGGGTGGCCGCTACCGTTACCATGCTCATAGGGTTGTATGCTACCTCATCTCTTAGCCTCCCCTTTCGGACGGGGTCGCTTCGACCCCGGGAAATCCGGCGCGCCAGCGCCTAAAAACCCTAGAAACTAGGCGGCGAGCTGGCGCTGACGATCTCGCAATCTTCGCGGCCGACATTGCGAAAGCGATGTGGTATGGAACTCTTGAAGTAATAGGCATCGCCCGTGTTCAAGACGCGCGATTCACCGCCGACGGTGAGTTCGATTTTTCCCTTGACGATCACCCCGCCTTCCTCGCCGGCGTGCGTCAGCATTTCCTCACCGGTGTCCGCATTTGGCGCGTAACGCTCGTGCAGGATCGACATGCCGCGTTTCGCCAAGCGGCCGCCGACGAGGCGCAGCTCCACACTGGCGGTGCCGATGTTCGCGAGCTCTTCGCGTGGAAAAAACACCTGCGGCTTGCCGCCCAAGTCCAGGGTGAAAAAATCGGCGAGCGCCATGGGAATGCCGTCGAGCACTTTCTTGAGCGAGCCGACCGAAGGGCTGACCCGATTCTGCTCAATGAGCGAAATCAGACCATTGGTAACGCCGGCGCGCTTTGCCAGCTCCCGCTGCGACAGACCGTACATCTGCCTCACCGCCTTTAAATGGGCACCCACATCCAAGCTCATACCGTCTATTATAATAGACAGATTTGCTCAAAGGTCAGCAAAAATTGAGCTTAGTGTCGATTTTCCTTATCATCCGCAGTCTCCACGCCTTCGATCGCAAGGACAACGCCATGAATGCCCAGCTCACTGCCGCCGGCAAAGCCACCCCCGCCGCCGAGGCCTCCCCCGCCCGGACGAATCCGGAGCTCGATGCATTTTGGATGCCCTTTACGGCGAATCGCCAATTCAAAGCCGATCCACGCCTGCTGGCGCGGGCGCAAGGGATGTACTACTGGACCGCGGACGGTCGCGAAGTCCTGGATGGCGTGGCGGGCCTGTGGTGCGTCAATGCCGGGCATGGTCGCCGCGAGATCACTGAGGCGGTCACCAAACAGCTCGAGACCATGGAGTTTGCCCCCACATTCCAAATGGGCCACCCCGTTGCGTTCGAGCTTGCGAATCGCCTGGCCCAGGTCGCGCCTCCGGGACTCGATCGAATCTTTTTTACCAATTCCGGTTCGGAGTCCGTCGATACCGCGCTGAAAATCGCGATCGCCTACCATCGGGCGCGGGGCGCGGCACAGCGCACCCGCCTCATTGGGCGCGAGAAGGGTTATCACGGCGTGGGATTCGGCGGCATGTCCGTCGGCGGCATGGTCAACAATCGCAAGTTTTTTGGCTCATCGATGCTGCCTGGCGTAGACCATCTTCCGCACACGCTGGACATCGAACACAACGCGTTCTCGCGCGGACTGCCGCAATGGGGCGCGCAGCTTGCCAATGAATTGGAACGCCTGATCGCATTGCATGATGCCTCCACCATCGCTGCGGTCATCGTTGAACCCGTTTCAGGCTCCGCCGGTGTGGTACTGCCGCCCGTGGGCTACTTGAAGCGCCTGCGCGAAATTTGCGACAAGCACGACATTCTGTTGATATTCGACGAAGTGATCACCGGTTTCGGCCGCGTCGGAAAACCGTTTGCCTCGCAGGCATTCGACGTGACCCCTGACTTGATGACGACGGCAAAGGGCTTGACGAACGGCGCGATACCCATGGGTGCGGTATTTTCCCAGCGCAAGATCTACGACGCGTTCATGCAGGGCCCGGAGAATTCGATCGAGCTGTTTCACGGTTATACCTATTCCGCGCATCCCGTTGCCTGCGCCGCCGCCTTGGCGACACTGGATATCTACCTGAAAGAAGGGCTGCTGACGCGCGCCGCCAGTTTGAGCGCGCACTGGGAGAACGCGGTGCATTCGTTGCGGGGTCTGCCGCACGTCATTGATTTGCGCAACTACGGCCTGATCGGCGCCGTGGAAATGGAGCCGCGGCAAGGCAAACCCGGCGCACGCGGCTTCGATGTATTCTTGAAGTGCTTCGAGCGAGGCGTCATGGTGCGTCAAACCGGCGATACCATCGCCATGGCGCCGCCTCTGGTCATCGAGCCCGCGCAAATCGAACGCCTCGTCGAAACCTTGGGAAAGGTTATTCGCGAGACCGCCTAGGAGCCTCGTTCAGGATTTAGGTTCGAAGATCGAATACCATTTTTTGCAGGGCTCGCTGACCTCCCAGACGCCCTCAAAACCTGCGGGCACGACGAAGGCGTCCCCCGCCCTGAGCTCGTGCTTTTCTCCGGATACCGATTCGATGCGCACGCGCCCCTCGATGATCACGCAGAATTCGTGCTCGGTATAACGAACGCGCCATTTGCCCGCCGTGCTCGTCCAGATTCCGCAGAAAAATTCCCCTTTTGCATCGGTGTATTGATTCGACACGCGCGTACGGGGGATACCCGCAAGAATATTCTCGTGAGAGGGATTCGCAGACTCGCCGGTCTGATATCGATCCAAAACGACAATCTTTGGGGGCACGCTCATGCTCTATCGTAGGCTGAGGGCGCGCGCGGAAACAAGTGCGGCCCGGAGTTTCAAACTCCGGGCCGCCACGCCTCACTTTAGAACTCGCCTACCTCACTCATTCTTGCCAATCTGAGCGACGGCGGCTCCGGATTCCATTTGCAGCGTCAATCGGACGCGGCGCTCCATCGCGTAACCGTCGTTGTCCTCGGCGGTGCTCTGGCTTTTTCCATAAGCGTTGACCTCGAGTACTTGTTCGTTGACTCCCGAAGCCAGCAGCAGATCGCGCACGGCGTTGGCCCGTTCCTGGGAGAGCTTCATGTTGGTGTCGACCGTACCGCGCGGATCTGCGTATCCATCCACGCGAATCTTCAGTTCCGGCGACTTCGCCACCGCCTGCGCCAGCACCTGGATCTGGTGCGCAATATCCGGCGTGATCTCCGCGCTACCGGTACGGAACAACACATCCCCCTGCAGTCCGTCGAGAACCTCAGAGGCATCGTCCTTGGCGGTCAGGGCAGTCCTTACTTTCTGCGACAGGTCATCGAGCTTGGCATTCAAGGATTGGTTGGATTCGGCCAGCCGGGTCTTCTCGGTCAGGAGCAGCGATTTTTCCGTCTCCCATTCGGATTTGTCGCCTTCCAGCGCGGCAACCAGCGCTTCCGCCTTTTTGGCGTCGCTGGCGCGGTGGACTCGATTGCCGAGCCACGCACCAAGTCCGGCGCCCACGACTGCGCCGATCGGGCCTGCTGCAAACGCCCCAATCACCGCGCCGCTGACGAACCCCACCGGCTCCTGCGGCGGCCGAGGCTTCGGTTCGCCGGCCAACGCTGCGCTGCTCACGCCCATCAACCCCATCGTCCATAGCCACTTGGAATATTTCATGCTCATGACAAACTCCTCGCTCCTCGCCATTCGAGGCGGCGACCGCCGCCTCATGGAAGCCATTACGGGCTCACATTCAGGCGAGCTGCGGCAGGAGTCGTGGCAAATCATGGCGAAGCCGCGACCAATGTAGGAGAGGTTGCCGCTTTAAGTTTTGAGAGAGAAAGGCGTGAAATTGGTGTCGATGTCGTAGTAATCCTCGTTTTCAGCCTTCTTGAGGAATGCGACCACGCGATACGTCAAGGGGGTGGCAATGATTTCCCAGCCACTCTTTAGCCCGTACTGCGTGAACATGATGGCGATCAGATGCGGCATCGGCATTCGCCCGTAGAAGGCGACGAAGTAAAAGAGGATCGAGTCCACCAGCTCGCCGCACAGGGTCGAGCCGACGATGCGCGTCCACAGCCAACGGCCCCGAGTCCAGATTTTCATCTTCGCCAGCACATAGCTATTGACGAAGGTGCCGCAAAGGAATGCCGTGATCGAGGCTGCCACGATCCGCGGCGTATTGCCGAATATGGCTTCGATGGCCGGTTGGGTCGCGCGCGATGCATCGGAGGGCGGCAAATGCACCACCACCGCCGCCATGAGAGAGGCAAATGCCAGAGCGGCGAATCCCGCCCAAACGACGCGCCGGTCGCGGCCGTAGCCATACACTTCGGTCAGAATGTCGCCGAAAATGTATGAAATCGGGAAAAACAGAACCCCGGCGAGAAAAGTCACGCTGCCGCCGAGGGGCAGCGCAATGGTGGTCTCTTTGGCCGGGCCAATCAGATTGGAACACAGCAAAACGCACACATAGGCCGCCATCACGAAATCGTAGTATTTGAATTGGCGGTTGTGCGACGGTGTGTTCATTACATTCGCAGTGTAGCCCGTAGGCACCCGAATTTGCCGACGATATGTAATACCGGTTGCAGTGCGGCCCCCGACTGTCGTGTTTTGGCGAAGACATCACATCAGACAGCGCGCCACTACGGTAAACATACGTGCATACACCTCGAGTAGCGGATTTATGGAGCAGGGCAAACCCTTGATGCAATCGGATAGTCCGCTGGTTGATTTTGATGCTGTCTGTGAGAAAGTGCGCGCGGCAGTCGAACCCAATCGTACCCACGCCGTATCCTTGCATGACGAGGCCGGCGAAGTGCTGTGGCTGAGCGAAAGCTCCATGGGTCCGGACGAGCACAATGCGGTGCGCGAGGCTGCCGAAGCCTTTTCCAATCCTGCCGCCGCGCCGATCTTGTCATTCGACCTGGGTGATTCACGCTCGGCCGTGATGGTTCGAGCTGTGAATGCGAGGCGCGCGATCGTCGGACTCGTCATGATCATCATGGACACGCGAATCGTTGCGCAAGGAGCGCCAAAGCTGATGACGCCCAAGCTCCAGCGGGCGCTCGTCCAATTCGCCGTGATGCGGTCGGGTCCCGAGCCTGCCATGAGGAGTCCAGCCGCGGAACCCAGCCCGCGCCCCGCGCTCAAGACTCCCCCTGCGTTGCGCGCAGGTCCTGCGGCGGCGGCACGGCCGGCGTCGGCACCTGCACCAGCACCAGCACCAACACATGCTGCCCCGCTCGCCGTGGGGCCAAAGACCATTGCCGCGCAACTCGAGCAGATCATCGCGCGCGGGATGGTGCGGCCCGCGCCCACATCGAATCCTGCCACTCCCTCCCGTCCCGCGACCTACATCAGCCATGTCAGTGCGCCCCGGCCGACGGCATCGTCGCAGCCGACCGCACCGCCGCCACCCGCGGCATCGCCGCCACCGGCCGCACCGCCGCCAC
>JALYIH010000033.1 GCA_030775865.1 Pseudomonadota bacterium
TTGCGGTAGCGTGCGGCGGACTTGCCCGGGCACGCTTGGCGCTTTGCGGGACCACGTTGCGTTGGCGGCGACGTTCACAATAAACACTGGAGATTGGCCGCGTCATCCGCTACAATCCCATCAGTCAACCAAAAAATTGCCCCGCCATCGCTCACGACGCGCAGCATTCAGAGCCGTCGTTCGCTTACAATTCAAGTCAATGAATCGCCTTGCGCCATGGTCGCGGCGGTGGTGGCTGGAATCGCTTGCCGAGTGTGGTGGTTGTGCCGCGCGCCCCGGAATGATGTTGCCATGAAATTCTATCTCATCGTCGCCAAGGGCAAGCGGCAGGGCATGCCGATTCCCATCACGGTCGATTTGTTCCTGTTGGGCTCCGATGCGGTTTGCCAGCTGCGCAATCCGAATCTCGGGCCCAAGCAGTGCGCCTTCGTCACGCGCGATAAAAAGGTGTTCATCCGCGATTTTGACAGCGGCCATGTCACCGAGGTCAACGGTTCGGTGATTCCCCCAGGCGAAGAATGGCCGCTTCATGGCGGCGACCGTATCGCGGTCGGCAGTCTCGAGTTCATGATCCAGTACCGCGAAAAGCCGTTGTCGCAGCGCGACCTCGAGGAATGGGCGGCGCGCTGCCTGGACGTGGACGATGGCAAGGAAGACTCCGAGGAGGACGAGTTGCGGCCGCCGACCAACGCGTCCCAGGCGGCGCAGGGCATCATCGACCGCCTGTCGGCACAGCGCGGCCTGATCAAGGGACGCCTGCGCGTCGGCATCGAGGCGGGGATCACCACCGTCCGCTTCAACGACCGTCATCTCATCGAGGAATCGGAAATCGCCCTGATCAAAAAGGAATTGTGCGATTACGTCGGCAAGCCGAACCTGCGCGTGCTGCTCGACCTGAAAAACGTGCGCCGCATGTCGACGGCGGCGATCATGATGCTCACCGACGTCAATCGCTGGCTGCGCCACCGCGGCAGCTCCATGGCGATGTGCCGTGTGCGCGCCGAGCTGCAAGAAATCCTCGGCGTGCTCGAGGTCGAGAACATCGCCCGCTTCGACGACAAAAAGAAGGCGTTTGCGGCGCGGTGGTAATAGCGGAGCGCGCGCAGCAAATTGCTGCAAGCCGAATGTGACCCTTTCAGCCAACTTGCAGCCCCACACACGAAAACTCGACTGCAGGCTAAAACCATCGTGCGCGATTGTGCTGCCCAAGCGCAGCAGGACTCCACCGTGCGTGCCGGCGTGTGGGTGTGTAAAACTCGCAAGCAATGCAACCCGTTTTTGTGTTGCAAGATCGCGCACGCCGATTTAGGCTTTGCTATTTTGATGCACTCTTGCTCTTGGCCCGCTCAATTTTCATTTCGACGGCCGTGCGGCGATCCTGATCGCGCCGTGCATCGGTAACGTGTTCCAGGCCTTTTTCCCAGGCACGAATCGCCGCCTCGCGGTCGCCCAGCGCCATGCAGGCATCGCCGAGGTGGTCGTAGATTTCGATATGCTGGGCTTTCTTGTCTTCGAGCGCCTGCTGCAGAATTTTGCGTGCCTCGGCATATTGCTTCTTCTTGAACAGCACCCAACCGAGACTGTCGAGGTAGGCGCCGTTGTCGTGATCGGTCTTCGGATCGAAGCCGGGTTTCTTTTTCCGCTTGGTCAGATCGAGGTCGAGCGCCTTGCGAATCAGCTTTTCCGCCTCCTCCAGACGCACACCGTGGTCAGCCAGGATGTAGCCGAGGTCGTTGTAGTGCCCAGGCTCCTCCGGTTGTTTCTGCACCAGGATTTCCAGCTGATCGGCAGCCTTCTTGATGTCTTTCAGGTCCACGTAGATGTTGCTCAGCTCGGTGCGCAACTCTTCATTGACCTCGTCGCGCTCCTCCGGGTCGAGCGTGCTGTCTTTTTCCACGAGTTTCAAAATGGCCTCGTAGCTCGCGGCTGCGGCGGCAAATTCGCCCGCCTCGCGCTGCACCGACGCCTTGAGATGCCGGCCGCGCCAGTCCACTTCGTCCTTGATCAATCCCTCGGCGATCTTCAACGCTTGCGGGTATTTGCCGAGCTTCGCCAGCGCACGCACCTGAAAGCGCTGCACCATCGGCTTCAGCCGCTTGGCCGAGTCGAAGGAGCGGCTTTCGACAAAGTCGGTGTCGCCGCTTTCATCGGTGAAGGCCCGCAAGACGATCCGCGGCGTTTTGTCGTCGGTTTTGAGCTCGATCACTTCCTTGCAGATGCGAATGCAGTCGGCATACTTCTTGTTCATGAAGTAGAGGTCAATCAAACCGCCATACGATTGGGCCAACTTGCGCGTGCTCTGCGCCTTGGCCGCGTGCGCGGCGCAGACGTGGAAAAACACATCGCTGCTCTTGAGATCCTTCTGCTGCATCGCCGCAAAGGCCAGCACCAGGGCGGCGTTGTAGTTCAGGGCATCTTGCTTCTGCGCCAACGGCAGGGCGGCTTGCAAAAGTTGCTTGGCCGTCTCCGGGTTTTTGCCCAGTCGAACCACCATTCCTTCAATGGGATCCAGCCCGGTCAGCCGGTTCAACTCCTCGATTTCCTTCTTGAAGCTGGTTTCGCCCGCCTGCACCGGGGCGACTGACCCCAGGCCGATCGCGCTTACCACCAGGGCACCGAGCATCATCCTGCGCATGGCTCACTCTCCCGCACGTCGCTCCGGTCGCGTCTACGCCCAGCCGGGCCTCCCACTCTGTTATGTTAACTAACTCCGGCCGGCGACGCCACCGCAGCTCACCCGGTTCGGAAAATCGGCACATCCTCTCCAGGCAGCGAAATCGGCGCACCAGGGGGGACGGCGACACACGCCGCGCCTAAATTAACGATGGTTCGGACTTCAGGTAGGCGAGGCCTGCTTCATCGGACCTAGGGGGCTTGCCATGCTGCGCGCGACTTTCCTGAGTGTGCTGGCTGCGGCTGTCTGCAGCATTCAGTCCGGCTGTTGCTGCTGCCGTTTGCCGGCGGCCATGATACGTGGCGGCGGACCGATCGTCATCAACCCGCCGGTGGTCATCAATCAACCACCACGGCGCGACAATAACAATCCATTTCCGCAGGATCAGCCCTTCAAGGACTTCCCGAACCAGGACGTATTCAAGGACCCTTTCAAGGACAAGGTGCCCAACCTTGACAAGATTGCGAATGACAAGGATAAAGTCGCGAATCCACCACCGGCCGGTGACTACGTTTACAACCAGCGGACCGGCGTACTTACCCTGGAC
>JALYIH010000034.1 GCA_030775865.1 Pseudomonadota bacterium
GCTGCGCCCTGCACATTGACCCTGCAGTTTTTCACGGCTCCTTCGAAATTGGCGTCGCGCACCACTTCTTCGATCATCTCGTCGAGTTCGAAGGGTTCGCGCGCCAGCAGGGCATCGGTGCCGTGCAGGCGTGCCAGTTTCAACACCTGGCTGATCATGGCGTCGAGACGTTCGAGCTCACGCTCCAAACGGTCCAGTTGGCGCGCAAAATCCGCGGGCGGCTGGCGCGCGAGGCCTAAAGCCACGCGCATTCTCGCCAAGGGCGAACGCAATTCATGGGAGATGTCGCGCAACAGCTGCGTGGTCGCGCTGCGATTGGCGCGCAACTGATCGGCCATGGCGTCGAAATCGCGTGCCAGCACGGCGAGTTCGTCCTTGCGGCCCTCCAAACCCGCGCTGACCCGAGCATCCAGATTCTCCGACGCCAACGCACGCGCACCGGCCTGAATGCGGCGGATGGGCGCAGTCAGATGCTCCGCCAGCCACCAGCTGGTGAGGGCGCTTACGATCAGCGCAATCCCCAAGATGGTCAGCGAAATGGCGGGCAAGCTGAGTGCGCCGAAGATGCTGGGACGGCGCGGCGTCAACAAGACCGTGTATACGGCGCCGTCGGCGTCGATGATTTGGGGCGCTGCGCGCGGGGGGCGGAAATTGCCGGGAAGCGGATCGCGGCCCACCGACCCTAAGCGCCGCTGCGCGGTTTCGGACAGCTGTCTGCCGAGAATGTCCCGGCCGTCGGGACCCAGGACGTAGAGCTCTCGATCACCAAACGATTTCCGAATGCCTTCCAACCAGCCCTTCAGCGCGCCGATGCCGCCGCGCGCGAGAATCTGCGACGCCTGGATGCCTATCGACTGGCGGCGCTGCATTTCCGGCGGCTCGTTGTCCCGTGAGGCAATCGTAAAAGTGGTGGCGATGCTGCTGCCTACAATGAGCGTCATCGCCAGCAAGAACAGCAGGAATATTCTTGAGAAGAGGCTATGCATGCGCCCGAGTCAGAGTGTAGCCCGAGCCGCGGACGTTCTTGATTTCGGGATGCTTGCCGGCCTCGAGTTCGAGCTTGCGGCGTAGGTTGCTGATGTGCGTGTCGATGCTGCGATCGTAGGGGGCAAGTTTGCGGCCGAGCGCCTGCTCGGTCATCGAGTCCCGCGAAATCACCTGGCCCGCGGCGCGCATGAGCAATTCGAGCACGCGAAATTCGGCACCGGTGAGCGCCACGGCTCTCCCTGCGACGTGCACCTGGCGAGTGCCCGTGTTCAAAGTGATGGGACTTACCACGAGCTCGTCGGGCACATTGCTCCGCGCCGTGCGGCTGCTGGCACGGCGCAGGATCGCGCGAATTCGTGCCACCAATTCGCGCGGGTTGAACGGTTTGCTCAAATAGTCGTCGGCACCGAGTTCCAGGCCCACGATCCGGTCGACATCGTCCCCGCGCGCGGTGAGCATCAATATCGGCGTGGTGTAGGCGGCGCCAAGCTTGCGCAGTACGTCCAGCCCGCTTAACCTCGGCAGCATCACATCGAGAATCACAATTTCAAAATCGGTGTTTTGCAATTCTGCCAGCGCATCGCCGCCGTCATGCACGCTCGTCACCTCGAAGTGCTCGGCAGCCAGATATTCGGACAACATCTGGCATAGCTCGCGGTCGTCATCGACCAGCAGCACGAGCGGC
Organism: Pseudomonadota bacterium; assembly: GCA_030775865.1. GTDB lineage: Bacteria > Pseudomonadota > Gammaproteobacteria > Steroidobacterales > Steroidobacteraceae > Bog-1198. The sequence goes on from JALYIH010000034.1 coordinate 1,673, forward strand.
TCGCGAGCCGCGTTGGGATCCGTCGTCAGGGAATCGGTGACTGTCATGGTCGATACCCCATACTCTGGCATAGTCGGTGCCCTGCGAAGCTCCCGGCGGTTGAATTTGCAATTCTTAACAGAACCCCGCGTGGCCGCCGACACATGTTTGCACGGCGCGAGCTTAGGATAGCCCAATCCCTATACACCGTAGGAGCCCGAACATGAGATCAAATCGCAACTGGTTGGCCGGAAGTCTCCTGGCGGCCGCAGCCTTTGGCGCTGCCGCCACCGGCATTTCGATCGCGACTGCGGCCGAAGAGTCCGCGACCGCGCCTCCTGCGGCGGGTTCCCGCGCATGGCATAACCACCATGGCGAGGGACGCTTGTTGGCCAAGCTTAACTTAAGCGCGGAGCAGCGGGCCGCCGTGAAGAGCATCATGGCCAATGCCCACCCGCAGATGAAGAGTCTTCACCAGGAAATGCGCGCCAACTCTCTCAAGCTGCTTAAGACCCAGCCAAATGACCCGAACTACGCCAACGTCGTGGCGCAAGTCACGCAGGCAAATGGCTCGCTGCATTCGCAGATGATCACGCAGAAAGAAGCGCTGCGCGCGCAGGTGTTCAAGGTGTTGACGCCGCAGCAGCAAACGCAACTCGCCGAACTGCAAGCGCAGATGCAAGCCAGCATGCAGGCGCGCATGCAAGCGCGGGGAGCTCAGGCGGCAGCGCAATAATTCCTAACTTTAACGGTCGGGGCCGTATCGGCCCCGGGAAATGTTTGCGCGAAGCGCATGACTAGGATCGTCGCCGCTTCGGCGCTCAACGTTGGGTGGCGACGATCCCGTCTTTGCCGAGCAGCTCGATCACGCTGCCGCGGCCGACCAGATGTCCTGTGCCCACGATGACCAGGTAGTTCCGGTCATCGTTGAGCAGCGCCTCGATTTTGGGCACCCATTTGCGGTTGCGCGCCACCAGCACGGATTGATACAGCGCGGGGTCGCGGCCGAATTCGGACTTCAATTGGTCTGCGAACCAAACCGTGTCGCCGCGCTGCCACGCGTGCACCATGTCGTCCACTTCTTTCGGCAAGTCATGAGCCTCTTCGAGGCTCGAGACCAGGTAGTCGGCTTGCGCATCCATGGACAGCGCATCGAACAGTGCGATCTGATCGTGCACCGTTTCCAATCCCGCCACTGATTTACCGTCGCTGCGCGCGTGCTCCAAGAAGAACATCTCGACGCCCGATGTGGGCTGAAACCCCAGCTGCTGCAACTGCAGCTGAGAGATCGCCTCAGCGACGAACCAGGGCGCGAACGCATCGAAAATGGAAATGTCGACGCCCACCTCGCGGGCTAAAACGCCGGCGCGCGCATAGCGCTGCTTGCCCATGATATCGGGCAAGGTCTTGCCTTGAGGCAGCCGCGCGCTGGCCAGCAATTCCGTCTGCATCTGCTGCGAATCGATTTCCTGCAAATTGACTTCCATGAAAATGGACTTGGCATTGCCGTATGCATTGAGGACGGCGGGCGCGAGCGGGTAGTCGGTGGGGCGCAATACATGAATCGAGCCCAAAATGTAGACTGTATTGTGCTTGCCGTGCAGTTCCCAAAGCGCGTGCAGGCCGTTATCGGCGCGGACCGTGGCCGAAAGAAACACGCACGAGAGCGTCAATCCCAGCAGCCGCCAGCGGATAGGAAGTCGTTGCATTTCCGAAATCTGAGGCCTAACTCGCCGTCTGGCGCAATTGTGCGGATTCTACCCAGTGAACCTGGGAATCGATACGGCCATCCGCTTGAAGTTCGAAACTGCGATACGCCGGCGGGAGCGAATCCACCGCGTATCGATCGCTCTTGGGGAGAAATTGCGCACCCGTCGACGGCGTGGCGAACAGACGCACATTGCCGCGCTTGCCATCGAAAGCCTGGTGAACGTGACCCCAGACCACCGCGCGCACGTGCGTGTGCGCATCGATGATGCGCCAAAACTCTTGTGCTTCGGCAAGACCCACGCCGTCCAACCAGCGGCTGCCCATGGGAATCGGATGGTGATGCAGACACACCATGGCGTGCTTGCGTGAGCCGACCAGTGCGTTGTCGAGCCGCGCGAGTTCGTTCTTGGTCAGGCGGCCGCCGACATGGCCGGGGTCGTAACTGTCCAGCATGACAAACACCCAATCGCCGATTGTATGCGTGCCACAAATTTCAAACGGCGCGCCGGTCAGTTCCTTGCGCATGGCCTCGGGCTCGTCGTGGTTGCCGGGGATGCACAGCACGGGCTTTCTAATATTGCCGAAATAGCTGCGAAAGCGCAGATAACCGCTGGCATCATCCTGCACCAAATCACCCGTCACCAGCATCGCCTGATAGTCCGGCACACGCGCAACCGCATCATCGAGCGCTGCGCGCAAGCTGGAGTCGGTTTCGACGCCGCGCAATCGCGCTGTGGCGCTGCCGTAAAGATGGGGATCGGTGATTTGTAGAATTTGCATCTGATAAATGGTAGCAAAGCACCACTTCGGGGACGGTGAACTGGGTCATGGCAACGCTTCAATCCCTTATACATAAAGAGACTGCCGTTCTGTGACAGTGTTCCGTCGCAAATCGACTACTGACCTCACGTAATGCGACCGAAATCACGCGGCATTGCTGGCGGAGGGCTCATCGGAGAGAATACGCGGCTTGTCTCGCCAATTTAAGAAGCCCTCGTTATGCCCACTCGCCGCGACCTTGCCAATGCCATTCGAGCCCTGTCCATGGACGCGGTCCAAAAAGCGAATTCTGGGCACCCGGGCGCGCCGATGGGCATGGCGGATATCGCCGAAGTCCTGTGGCGAGACGTGCTTAAGTTCAATCCAGGCAATCCGACGTGGCTGGACCGTGACCGCTTCGTGCTCTCGAACGGGCACGCTTCCATGTTGTTGTATGCCGTGCTGCATCTCACCGGCTATCCCTTGTCCATGGACGAAATCAAGAATTTCCGCCAATGGGGCTCGAAGACCGCCGGTCACCCGGAGCGGGAAATACATCTCGGGATCGAAACCACCACCGGCCCGTTGGGCCAGGGATTTGCCAACGCCGTCGGCATGGCATTGGCTGAGCGTTCGCTGGCCGCCACGTTCAACCGGCCCGGCCACGCCATCATCGATCATCACACGTATGTGTTCCTCGGCGACGGCTGCATGATGGAGGGTATTTCTCACGAAGCGGCATCGTTCGCGGGCATGCAGCAACTGGGCAAGCTCATCGCGGTCTACGACGACAACGGCATTTCCATCGACGGCAAAGTGGTGGGGTGGTTTGACGACAATACTGCGCATCGCTTCGAGGCATACGGCTGGCATGTCATAGCGAACGTCGACGGTCAGAACAGCGAGGCAGTGGCGGCCGCACTGGCGGCCGCGCGCGCGGTCACCGACAAGCCCTCGTTCATTTGCGCCAAAACCACAATCGGATACGGTGCGCCCAAGCAGGGCACCCAGAGCATGCACGGCGAGGCGATGGGTGCCGAGGACATCGCCGCCGCGCGCAAGACCCTGGGCTGGAATTCTCCGCCTTTTGAAATACCGGCCGATATCCGCGCGGAATGGGACAGGCGCGACAAGGGCGCCAAGGCCGAACAGCAGTGGCGCACCCGGTTTGCCGCCTACAAGCAAGAGTTTCCGGCGCTGGCGTCCGAACTGGAGCGGCGCATGGCCGGCGATCTGCCGGCGGGTTTCGACGATTTGGTGCGCGCCTTGGTCGGCGGCGCGCAGGCTGAGGCCAAAGCGCTGGCCACGCGCCAGTCCTCGCAAGCGGCGCTGAACGCCATCGGCCCCTCCTTGCCCGAATTGCTCGGCGGCTCGGCGGATCTCACACCCTCGAACGGCACCTGGCGCAAGGACTCCGTGACCTTGATTCCCGCCGCCCCGGCCGGAAACTACATCCATTACGGCGTACGCGAATTTGGGATGTCGGCCATCATGAACGGCATCACCGCCCACGGTGGCTTCATTCCGTATGGCGGCACGTTCCTGACTTTTTCCGACTATGCGCGCAATGCCGTGCGCATGGCCTGCTTGATGCGTATTCGCGTCATTTTCGTCTATACGCACGATTCCATCGGTCTGGGCGAAGATGGGCCGACGCATCAGCCCATCGAGCATCTTGCAAGTTTACGGGTCATTCCGCATATCGACGTCTGGCGTCCGTGCGATGCGGTCGAAACGGCGGCGGCGTGGGGCGCAGCGATCGACAATCGCGACGGTCCCACGCTGCTCATTTTGACGCGTCAAGCCTGCGCGCACCAAACGCGTGAGCCGGCTCAAGTCGCCAGTATCGGACGCGGCGGTTATGTGTTGATCGAACCCGCCGGCGGGCCGGAGGCAATCGTGATCGCCACGGGGTCCGAGGTCGGGATTGCCGCCGAGGCGGTGCGCAGCATGAACGCCAAGGGACGCAAGGTGCGCCTGGTGTCGATGCCGAGCACCAACAAATTCGACGCGCAGGACGATGCCTACAAGGAGAGCGTGCTGCCTTCCGGGGTCACGCGCCGCGTTGCCGTAGAAGCGGGCGTTCGCGCCGCCTGGTGGCAATACGTGGGCTTGAAAGGGCAGATAATAGGCATCGAACATTTCGGCGCCTCGGCGCCCGCCAAGGTGCTGTTCCAGCAGTTCGGGTTCACCGCGGAAAAGGTCGTGGAAGCAATCGAGAAAGTACTGAGGTAGCGGGTTCGATGCATTTTGTCGGGGGCTTTAACGCTCGCGTAGCGAGCGCCAATAGGTCGGGGCCGCTTCGGCCCCGTTAAAAGTTGCGCGAAGCGCATGGCAAGTTGCGCAGCGAGAAGGAAAAAAATATGATCAAAGTGGGCATCAACGGTTATGGGCGAATCGGCCGCAATATTCTGCGTGCGCTCTACGAGGGCAAGCACGGCGGCGACATCAAGATCGTTGCGATCAACGATTTGGGCGACGCCAATACCAATGCGCACCTGACCCGCTTCGACACCGTGCACGGACGTTTTCGCGGCGAGGTCCATGTCGACGGGGATTCCATGGTGGTCAATGGCGATCGCATCCGCGTGGTCGCGCAGCGCGATCCGGCCAAGCTGCCCTGGGGCGAGTTGGGCGTGGACTATGTGCTCGAGTGCACGGGATTGTTCACCAGCAAGGCCAAGGCTTCCGCGCACATCGCGGCGGGCGCGAAAAAAGTCGTGATATCCGCGCCGGGGGGGGACGATGTGGATGCCACCATTGTGTACGGCGCGAATCACGGCATTCTGAAATCCGGCATGACCGTCATTTCCAACGCGTCCTGCACCACCAATTGCCTGGTTCCCCTGGTCAAAGTACTGCACGAAAAGATCGGCGTGCTGGCCGGCGTGATGAATACCGTGCATTCCTACACCAACGACCAAGTATTGACGGATGTGTATCACTCGGACCTGCGCCGCGCGCGCTCGGCGACCATGTCGATGATCCCGACCAAAACCGGCGCCGCTGCGGCAGTGGGCTTGGTCATGCCTACGCTTGCGGGCAAGATCGACGGTTTTTCGATCCGGGTGCCGACCATCAACGTGTCGTTCGTGGATTTGACCTTCACAGCGGCGCGCAAGACCACGGTGGAAGAAATTCACGGCTCCATCAAGGCCGCCGCCAACGGACCGCTCAAGGGCATCCTGGCTTACAACGATCAGCCGCTGGTGTCGGTGGATTTCAATCATGATCCTGCCTCATCCACTTATGATGCGACGCTGACCAAGGTGATCGAAGGGACACTCGTGAAGGTGTGTGCCTGGTACGACAATGAGTGGGGATTCTCCAACCGCATGCTTGACACCACGTTGGCCTGGTCGAAGGCCGCCTGAGAAGTCCTTGAAGATCACAAAAATGTCCAGCCTGGATCTTCGCGACAAGCGGGTGCTGATTCGCGAGGACTTGAATGTGCCCATCCAAGGCGGATCGGTGAGCAGCGATGCACGCATCCGCGCCGCATTGCCCACCATTCAGGCGGCGCTGAACGCGAAGGCCCGCGTCCTCATCATGTCGCATCTCGGGCGGCCCGAGGAAGGCAAGTATGCGGAGGAATTTTCCTTGGCGCCGGTGGCCAAACGCCTGGCCCAGCTTTTGGGCGTTCCGGTGGCTCTGAAGAAGGATTGGCTCGACGGCGTTGAAGTAGGCCCCGGCGAGGTCGTGCTGCTGGAGAATGTGCGCTTCAACAAGGGCGAGAAAAAGGATGAGGATGATCTGTCGCGGCGCATGGCGGCGTTGTGCGACATCTACGTCATGGATGCGTTTGGCACGGCGCATCGCGCCGAGGCCAGCACGCACGGCGTCGCTAAATACGCGCCCATCGTGTGCGCCGGACCGCTCCTGGTCAGCGAACTGTCGGCGCTGGAAACCGCTCTGGAAAAGCCGGCGCGTCCCTTGCTCGCCATTGTGGCCGGCTCCAAGGTGTCGACCAAGCTGACGGTGCTGGAATCTTTGTTGAGCAAGGTCGATCAGCTCATCGTCGGCGGGGGCATCACCAATACCTTTCTCGCCGCCTTGGGCTTCAATGTGGGCAAGTCTCTGTACGAACCCAACATGCTGGACATCTGCAAGCGGCTGCTCGAGCAATCCAAGAAGCGCGGCATTGTCATTCCCATGCCGACCGATGTCGTGGTCGCCACCGAGTTCTCGGCCAAGGCGGAAGCCGACGTCAAGGACATACGCGACGTGTCGGCCGAGGACATGATTCTCGACATCGGGCCGGACTCGGCTGAGGCCATTGCAACGCTGGTGGCTTCCGCCGGAACGATACTGTGGAACGGTCCCGTGGGCGTGTTCGAATTCGCTCAGTTCGGCGAGGGCACACGTATCCTGGCCACGGCGATCGCACGCAGCAAGGCGTTTTCTCTGGCGGGCGGCGGCGACACCCTGGCCGCGATCGAAAAATACGGCGTCGAGGACAGCATTTCCTACATATCCACCGGCGGCGGCGCCTTCCTGGAGTTCGTCGAAGGCAAGAAACTCCCCGCCGTGGAAATACTCGAACGGCGTGCCGCATGAGTACCGGCCTGCGACGAACAAAGATAGTCGCAACCTTAGGGCCCGCCACGGACGATCCGGCCGTGCTGTCGGACATGGTGCGCGCCGGCGTGGACGTGGTGCGCCTGAATTTCTCGCACGGCGCGGTTGCAGATCATGCGCGCCGGGTCGAGCTGGTGCGGGAGGCTGCGCGGCAGGCGGGCCGCTATGTCGGCGTGCTCGGCGATCTGCAGGGACCGAAAATCCGCATCGACCGGTTTGTGGCCGGAAAGATCCTGCTTCAGGACGGCGCGGAATTCGTCTTGGATGCCTCTCTGCCGGTTGATGCCGGCACCGAGACCTCGGTGGGCATCGCCTACAAGAGGCTGCCGACCGACGTATTCGCCGGCGATGTGCTGCTGCTGAACGACGGTCAAATCAGCCTGCAGGTCTTAAGCATAGAGGGGCCGCGAATCAAGACCAAGGTGCTCGTGGGCGGCGAGCTTGGCAACAACAAAGGCATCAATCGGCAGGGCGGAGGACTTTCCGCCGGGGCGCTGACCGACAAGGATCGCGAGGACATCGTGACGGCGGCGCGGCTGAAAGTGGACTACCTAGGTGTGTCCTTTCCACGCGACGCGGCGGATATGGAAGAGGCGCGCGGCTTGCTGCGTCAAGCCGGGGGCCATGGGCTTCTGGTCGCCAAGATCGAGCGCGCGGAAGCGATCAAAAATCTGGCCGCCGTGGTCAAGGCCAGCGATGGGGTGATGGTGGCCCGCGGCGATCTGGGCGTGGAGATGGGCTTTGCGGAACTGGCGGGCCTGCAGAAGCTCATCATCCTGGAATCGCGCCAGCAGAATAAAGTCGTGATCATGGCCACGCAGATGATGGAATCAATGATCACGGCGACGATTCCCACTCGGGCCGAAGTCTCGGATGTTGCCAACGCCGTCATGGACGGCACTGACGCGGTGATGCTGTCGGCGGAAACCGCTTCCGGCAGGCATCCCGCCAAAGTCGTGGAGGCCATGGCGCAGATCGTGGTGGGCGCCGAAAAGTATGAAGTTGAACACGTGCGTGCCAGGCAGCGAAACAGCGGGCAGTTTGCTCAGACAGATGAGGCCATCGCCGCCGCCGTGATGTACACGGCGAACCATATGCACGTGAAGGCCATTGTCGCATTGACTGAATCCGGCTCCACGGCGTTGTGGATGTCGCGGGTGCGTTCGGACCTTCCGATCTATGCCTTTACCCGGCATGAAAGCACGCGCCGCCGCGTGACCTTGTACCGCGGTGTCTACCCCATTGCCTACGACGTCGAGGATCGCGGCGAAGCGGTTTACTTCTCCATCTTCCGTCTGCTGCTCGGCCAGAAATTGGTCGGTGAAAACGATCACATCATCCTCACCAAGGGTGAGCTCAGCGGCATCTCGGGCGGCACGAATTCCATGCAAATCCTGCGCGTCACACGAAAGTAGCTTCAAATGGCCAATGAATTTCGCGGTACCGATCGATACATCGCCACAGAGGAGTTGATGGCCGCGGTGAACGCGGCGGTCGTGCTGTCGCGGCCTCTGCTCATCAAGGGCGAGCCGGGGACGGGCAAGACGCTCCTCGCGAATGAGATCGCGCGCGCATTGGATAAGCCGTTTTTCGAATGGCACATCAAGTCCACCACCAAGGCACAGCAGGGACTGTACGAATATGACGCTGTGTCGCGCCTGCGCGATTCGCAGCTCGGCGATGAGCGCGTCAAGGACATTCGCAACTACATTCTCAAAGGCAATTTGTGGGAGGCCTTCGATTGCGGCGTGCAGCCGGTACTGCTCATCGATGAGATCGACAAGGCGGACATAGAATTTCCGAACGATCTGCTGCGCGAATTGGACCGCATGGAGTTCTACGTCTACGAGACCCGCGAAACGGTGCGCGCCAAGCATCGCCCGGTCATCGTGATCACCAGTAACAACGAAAAGGAACTGCCGGACGCCTTTTTGAGGCGCTGCTTTTTTCACTACATCCGCTTTCCCGATACGGCGACCATGACGCAAATCGTCGATGTGCACTTTCCGGATCTGAAGCGTGAATTGCTGCACGAGGCGCTGACGACTTTTTTCAAGATCCGCGAGACGCCGGGCCTGAAAAAAAAGCCGACCACCTCGGAATTGCTCGACTGGATCAAACTGTTGGTGGCCGAGGAGATACCGCCCGAGCTTCTGCGCAGCGACGACGCCAAGAAACTGATCCCGCCGCTGTACGGTGCGCTGCTGAAGAACGAGCAGGACGTGCACTTGTTCGAGCAACTCGTCTTCTTAAACCGCCGGAATGCTCGTTAAGTTTTTTTTCCTGCTGCGCAAGACCGGCGTGCCGGTCTCGATCACCGAATTGTTGACCCTGCTCGAAGCCCTCAAAGCCGGTTTGGGACATCTGAGCGCCGAGCGGTTTTACTATCTGGCGCGCACCTGTCTGGTGAAGGACGAGAAGTTCTACGATCGCTACGATCGCGCCTTTGCCGCGCATTTCAAAGGCGTCGAGGATGCCTTCGCGCTGCTGGAGCGCCAGCTGCCCGCGGATTGGCTGGAGAAGCTCACGGTGCGCGATTTCACCGACGAGGAGAAGGCCGAAATCGAGGCGATGGGCGGTTGGGATAAATTGATGGAGACCTTGAAGAAGCGTCTCGAGGAGCAGAAGGAAAGGCATCAGGGCGGCAGCAAGTGGATTGGGACGGCCGGCACCTCGCCGTACGGCGCCTACGGCTTCAACCCGGAGGGTGTGCGCATCGGCCAGGACGGCGGACGCAATCGCAGCGCCGTGAAGGTCTGGGACAAGCGCGAATTCGCGAACTTGGACGACAAGGTGGAACTGGGCACGCGCAACATCAAGATCGCGCTGCGCCGATTGCGCCGATTTGCGCGGCGCGGAGTACCGGACGAGCTGGCGCTGGCCGATACCATCGATGCCACCGCACGCTCGGGCGGATGGCTCGACATCAAGATGCAGGCAGAGCGAAAAAATGTCATCAAAATTCTGCTGCTGCTGGACATCGGCGGGTCGATGGACGATCACGTCAAGACCTGCGAGGAGCTGTTCTCCGCCGCGCGCAGCGAGTTCAAGCATCTCGAACACTACTATTTCCACAATTTCGTCTACGAAGCGTTGTGGAAGGACAACCGCCGGCGCTTCAACGGGCATGTCGGCACCACCGAAATCATTCGCACCTACGGCCCGGACTACAAGCTGATTTTCGTGGGCGATGCCACCATGAGCCCGTACGAAATCACGCATGCCGGCGGCAGCGTCGAGCATTGGAATCCCGAGCCCGGCAGTCTATGGCTCGAGCGGCTGATGAAGCAGTACCCGAAATTCGCGTGGATCAATCCGCAGCCGCAGTCGCGATGGCGCCAGACCGCCTCGATCGACATGACGCGCGAGATGCTCGAGGGGCGCATGTACCCGCTGACCCTCGCCGGACTCGACGACGTCATCGACGCGCTGACGTGACTGAAGAGCCAGGGCAGCTCGGCTTGGTCTTGACGGGCGGCGGCGCGCGCTCGGCCTATCAGGTGGGCGTGCTCAAGGGCATCGCCGAACTACTGCGGCGCGGCTCGGCTTGTCCCTTCCCCGTCGTGACCGGCACCTCCGCCGGCGCGGTCAGTGCCATCGCCCTCGCGTCGGATGCGGCCCACTTCCGCCGTTCGGTCCTGGCCATCGAACGGGTGTGGCGGGATTTCAGGGTGCACCAGGTGTTCAAGGCCGATGCGGTGAGCATGATGAAATCCGGCATGCACTGGTTCCTTGCGTTTCTCACCGGCGGCTGGCTGGTGCAGCCGCCGCATTCGTTGTTCGACAACACGCCTCTGTGGGAGTTGTTGCGCATCCATTTGCACTTCGACGGCATTCCCCGCAGCTTGTACAAAACTCATTTGCATGCAATCGGCATCAGCGCGACCTGCTATGCAGATGCGGACTCGGTCACTTTTTTCGCGGCCGAGCCCGGGGCGGAACCGTGGCAACGGGTCTATCGCAAAGGGGTGCGGTCCACCTTGACGCTGGACCACCTGATGGCGAGTCTGGCGATACCTTTTCTGTTCCGTCCGGTGCTGCTGAACGATGCCTACTATGGCGACGGCGCCATGCGCCAAACTTCGCCCTTGAGTCCTGCGATTCTTCTCGGCGCCACGCGGCTCGTGATCATCGGTGTCAACGATCCTGCGCCGACCGGTGCCCCACCGCTGCGGCCCGCTGTCGAACCCACGTTCAGCCAGATGTTCGGTTTCATGCTGGATTCCTTGTTCATGGATACGTTGAACGCCAATCTGGAACGCATCAACCGCTACAACGAGAGTGCCGGAATGCGGCCGATAGAGACGCTGGTGCTCACGCCGTCCCAGGATGTCAACGAAGTTGCACGGCGGCACCTCAAGGAACTGCCGCGGGCTTTGCGCACGCTGCTGCGCGCTCTCGGTGCGCACAACTCGGCCAACTCGCTGCTCTTGAGCTACCTGCTGTTCGAGCGGGGCTTCACGCGTGAAATGATCGAGATGGGCTACCAAGACGCCAAGAGACGTGCCGGTGAGATACGCGAGTTCCTGCAATTGGAGTACGCCCACCAATACCGGGCGCGAAGCTAGGAGCCTGTCCGCCTAGTTTTTCCGCAGCGAGTCGTGCCGCGTGAGCACTTGCGGATGAGCTTTGCGGAAATGTTCCGCGAGCTGCTCCGCGATGTACGCCGAACGATGCTGACCCCCGGTGCAGCCGATGGCGATGGTCAGGTAGCTGCGATTCGCCTGCGAAAATTCTGCGACTCGCTTTTCCAAGAACGCGATCAGATCCGTGATCATGGCGCGCACGCTGGGGTAGCCCGACAGATAGTCGATGACGGCAGCGTCGCAGCCGGTGAGACTGCGCAGCGCATGTTCCCAATAGGGATTCGGCAAGCTGCGCACATCGAACACGAAGTCCGCGTCCCCCGGAATGCCGTGTTTATAGCCGAAGGACTCGAACATCAAGGACAGCCGGCCGTCGCGGCGGCGATCGATGCGCTCGCGGATGCGCTCACGCAGCGCATGCACGCCCATACTCGAGGTGTCGATTACCCAGTCCGCCGCCGTGATGATGGGCTCGAGCAGCTTGCGTTCCGAGGCGATTGCCTCGCGCAAACCCACATCGCCGGTGACCAAGGGATGCTTGCGCCGGGTTTCCGCATAGCGCTTGAGCAGCACTTCCTCGGCGGCGTGCAGGTACAGGATCTCGCAATCGATGCCGCTGCGCCGCAACTCGCCGACCAAGACCGGAATGATTTCGATCTCGTTGGCTCTGTTGCGGGCGTCCAGGCCCACGGCGGTTCGCGGATAGGTATCGCCCATGCCGCGAACCGTGTGGGAGATGAAAGGCTTGAGCAACGCGGCGGGAATGTTGTCGACGCAATAGAAGTCGATGTCCTCCAGCATGTGCAGAGCAACGCTCTTCCCGGACCCTGAGAGCCCGCTGACGATGATCAGCCGCATTGACAAAGACCTAGCGCGCCTTGAGGACTTCCTCGGCGCGGTGGTCGGAGGTTTTCTCCTTGTGCTTCTTGACGCAGCGGTCGAGCTTGTCGGCCAGCGCATCGATGGAGGCGTACATATTTTCTTCGGTCGCGTCCGCGTAAATCTTGTTTCCGCGCACCATCAGCGTGGCCTCGGCCTTGTGGCTCATTTTCTCGACCGTCAGGACGCAGTGGACGTCAATCAGCTGCTCAAAATGCCGGGAGATTCGCTCAAATTTCTTGAGAACATAGCCGCGCAGCGCGGGGGTGACTTCCACATGATGACCGCTAAGATCTAATTGCATGTTTGCTCCTTTCACTTTAGGACGCGCGGGCCGCAGCTCGCTTCCGTTCGTTGGACGGTGCGATCTGCATGCCCTCGCGGTATTTGGCAACCGTGCGCCTGGCCACGGGTATGCCCTCTTGCGACAAAATTTCCGCGAGCTTGGCGTCGCTCAACGGATTATCCGGATTCTCCTGCGAAATCAGCTTTCTGAGCTTGGCGCGAATCGCCGTGGATGACATTTCCGTGCCGTCCGCCGCCGCGACGTGGCTGGAGAAGAAATAGCGAAATTCGAACACGCCGCGCGGGGTATGCATGTACTTGGCGGTGGTGACGCGTGAAATCGTCGACTCGTGCATCTCCACCGCTTCTGCCACGTCTTTCAGGATCAGCGGTTCCATCGCCTCCTCGCCGATCTCGAAGAAGCTCGTCTGGCGCTGCACGATGCAGCGCGCAACCTTCACCAGGGTTTCGTTGCGAATTTCCAAGCTGCGCATCAGCCAGCGCGCCTCCTGCAATTGGGTGCGCAGCATGGCGTGATCGGGCGCGCGCGATATCAGATTCGCGTAGCCTTGGTTGACGCGCACCCGCGGCACGGTGGCTTGGTTGATTTCCACGATCCAGCCATGATCGGTGCGGCGCACGAAGACATCGGGGATCACGTATTGCGCCTGAGTCGGATTGACCGCAGCGCCCGGACGCGGGTGGCAGGAACGCACCAGCGCGAGCGCCATTTCCAGATCACTTTCGCTGCAGCGCAGCTGCCTGCGGAGCAGCACCAGCTGCTGGCCGGCGACCAGATCGAGGTGTTCAAGCGCCACACGAATCGCGACATCCCGTGCGGGCGTTTCCGGATCCAGCTGGCGTAGCTGAAGTGCAATGCATTCGCCCAGATTGCGGGCGCCCACGCCGACAGGTTCCAGCGACTGCACGATCTTAAGGACCCTCTCCACCTCTGCCGGGGTGGCTTGGATCTCCGGCAGCAGGCTCAGACGCACGTCCTCGATCGAGTCCTTCAAGTATCCGTCATCCGTGATGGCGTCGCAGATGACGCGGGCGATCGCGATGTCGATGGCCGAGAGCTTGGCGAGCTCCAATTGTTCGATGAGCTGTTCCTGGAGTGTCTGGCTGTGCTGATCACTGAAATCGGCGCTGCGATCGTCATCGCCCGACCAAGCCCTGTCGGACGGTCCGCTGGTCTGCTCGCCCCAAGCTTCGTCGGCGATTTCGACTTCCGGGGTTTCGCGCTGATCCGCCGGGGTGCTGATGCCGTCCAATTCGGCATATTTCTCATCCAGGCGAACGGGCAGCTCTTCGCGATCGCGCACCGTGTCGGGCGACTCGAGCCCCTCGTCCTCACCCTCGAGCATCACATTGGTCTCGAGGGTCTCGCGGACATGTGCCTGCAGGTCAAGCGAAGGCAGCTGCAGCAGCCGGATTGCTTGCTGCAGCTGCGGGGTCATGGTCAGCTGCTGACCGATGCGAAGCTGCAGGCTTGGCTTCAACATATTTCTTTCAGTTCAGCCTAGAGTTTGAAATCCTGGCCCAAGTACACCTCACGCACCTGCGGGTTGGCAAGAATCTGGTCCGCAGATCCAGACGCGAGGACGCTGCCCTGACTGACGATATAGGCTCTCGTGCAAATACCCAAGGTCTCCCGCACATTATGGTCGGTAATCAATACGCCGATACCCTTGTCGGACAAGTGCTTGATTATGCGCTGTATATCGGTGACGGAGAGGGGATCGACGCCTGCAAACGGCTCATCCAGAAGGATAAACCGGGGATCGGCGGCCAATGCGCGGGCAATCTCCACACGGCGGCGTTCCCCGCCGGACAGGCTCATCCCTAAGCTGTCGCGCACATGGCCGATGTGCAACTCGCCCAGCAATTCCTTCAAGCGGGCGGCGCGGGCGGCATCGTCGAGACCCGGCCTGGTCTCGAGGATGGCCATGATGTTGTCCGCCACCGACAGTTTGCGGAAAACAGAAGGTTCCTGCGGCAAATACCCCAAACCCAATTGCGCCCGCCGGTGCATGGGCATCCGGCTGATATCGCGATTGTCCAAAAAGATCTCACCATGCTCGCAGCGGACCAGTCCCACGATCATGTAGAACGCGGTGGTCTTGCCGGCGCCGTTCGGGCCCAACAGCCCAACGACTTCGCCGCTTTCGACCTCCAGGGACAAATCCCGGACGACTTGCCGTGATTTATAGCTCTTGGCGAGGCTCAGGGCTCGCAATACGCTCATGGAGTGGGATTCGCCGCCGGCGGCGTTTTGGCCGGCGACGGCGACTTGGGGGGCGGCGTGATGATGATGTGCACGCGCTGCGAGCCCTGCTCCGGGCCTTCCGCGGTTGAGACCTGCCTGGCGACATCGTATTTCAGCAATTCGCCGTGCACCTCATACTGGCCGTTGTCCAGATAGGCATCCTTGATCAGGCGAATGAGCCCCTTGGTGACGTCATACTCGATCGTGTCGGCATGCCCATGCGCCACCTTGTCGGTCTTGGCGATCTTTTGCTGAAAACTCGCGGGCTTACCGGTCACCACCGCATTGCTCAAGACCTTGTTGGAAAACGTCACGCGCGCCTCGTCCGAATTGAGGACCCCCTGGTCCATCGTGACCTTCACCGAGCCGCGAAATACCCAGACGCTGTTGTCGAAGGCATTTTCCACCCCGGTGCCGTTGACCTGTCCTTGATCCGCGCTGAGCGTCATGTTCCCCTGCGCAATCCGCACTTTGCGAAGGAATATGGTCTTGTTCTTGCCGTCGACTTCCTCGTATTGCGCTTGAACGTCGATAGGCTCCAGCGCGGCCTTAGGAGGCGCGCCGGCGGCGTGCGAGGCCCACGCCAGACTTACGCCCAGACAGAGATTACGGATGGAAGCGGCCATTTACTTTTGATTCCAGGCGTATGGTCTGATCTTTCAAATTTGCGGTGAGGCCGCGTGCCGACTGGACGTGCTTGCCGAAGTCGATACGTACATCCCCCTTGGTGCTGGCGGTCGCGCTTGGGACATCGTAGGTCAGAGTCTCGGCGTGCATGATCGCGGGCGTCGGGTCAGAGGCGGAGAGTTCCCCTTGCAGGCGCACGTTCCCGGCCACATCGATGATCGTGCCTCCCGGCCGAACATGCGCGGTATCTCCCACCAGCAGCCAGTTTTGGCCGCCCGGAGCCTCATAACTCACACGCACATTGGACAGCTCGACTTCATTGCCATGCGCGATTTGATCGATGCGTTCAGCCTCGATACGGATGGTCGGCATGCCTGACTGATCGTAGTCGGTGAGAATGGCATTCTTTAAGTAATAGCCGGGAAGTTCTGAGGGCTTGCCCCCGCCTTGTGCCGATGGACGGTGGCTGGGTGAACTTTGTATCCAAGTAATGATCACCAGCGCCGCAACCGCGAGCACCGTAAATACGCGGAAGAACATCAGCGATCACCCGCGCGTGCGCGCAAAATGGCATCACACAGTTCGCGCACCGCACCCCTGCCTCCGGGCGACCGTGCAACCCAGTGCGCCGCGGACAACACCACAGGGTGGGCATCCGCCACCGCTGCTGCCAACCCGACCGCGGACATCAACGGCAAATCGGGCGTGTCATCCACGATGCAGGCGCAGTTCAACGGATCTACCTTAAGGCGCTTGGTCAACTTATGCAGGGCGACCAACTTGTCGCTGCATCCTTGGACCACCGTGGGTACGCGCAGTTCGCGCAGGCGTGCAGCGGTTGCCGCGGATCGTCTGCCGCTGAATGCGGCTACCTGCACCCCGGCCCCCATGAGCAGCTTGATACCGTGTCCGTCCCTGACGTGAAACACTTTGAGCGCCTCGCCCTTGGCGCCGAAATACAGCCGTCCGTCCGTGAGGACGCCGTCGACGTCCAAAACGAGGAGCTGGATGTTCGCCAACGGCGCGGCTTTGCGCGCTTTCAAAATACGCCCGCGCGGAGCAAATCGTGGACATTGAGCGCGCCGACCACTTTGGCCTCCGCGTCGAGCACCACGAGCGAGGTAATGCTGTGAGTCTCCATCAAATGCACCGCTTCCGCGGCCAGCATGTTCGGAAGCACCGACTTGGGGTTCCGCGACATGACTTCATCCATGCGAGTGGTATGCAAAGCCGCGGACCTGTCAAGCGCGCGGCGCAGATCGCCATCCGTGAACACGCCAAGCAGGTGCATGGCATCATCGACGATGGCCGTCATTCCCAATCGCTTGGAGGTTACCTCCATCAGGCCCGCCGCCAGGGTGGCATCGGCCGGCACCGTCGGCACATCCTTGCCTACGCGCATGACGTCTTTCACGTACCAGAGCCGGCGGCCCAAGGCGCCGGCAGGATGCGAGCGTGCAAAGTCCTCCTCGGTGAAGCCGCGTGCTTTCAAGAGCGCGACGGCGAGGGCATCGCCGACCGCCAGCGCAGCCGTGGTGCTGGCGGTCGGCGCAAGGTTCAAGGGACAGGCCTCGGCGGGGACGCGGATGTCCAAGTGGACGGTGGCGATGCGCGCCACCGCAGAATCGGCGTTCCCGGTGAAGGCGATCAGGGGCACCCCCAATCGTTTGATCACCGGCAGGATAGTCAGGATTTCGGCGGTTTCGCCCGAATTCGACAGTGCCAGCACGGCATCGTCGCGCGTGATCATGCCGACATCCCCGTGGCTTGCCTCACCCGGGTGCACGAAGAACGACGGCGTGCCGGTGCTGGCCAAGGTAGCCGCGATTTTGCCGCCGATATGACCGGACTTGCCCATGCCCGTGACGACGATGCGGCCCCGGCAGTTAAGACAAATGCGGCAGGCACGTGCAAAATCCTGCCCCAAGCGCGGCAGTTGCGCGCGCAAACCGTCGATCTCGACGGCGAGCGCCTGGCGTCCGAGCTCGACGAGGTCCTCGTCGGTGAAGTCGGGATTCATCCGCGAATGATACAGCGGTTGCAGATTCTCGCGGACCCTAAGAGGTAAGCTTGGGCATTTTTGAGGAGGCAGCATGAATCCACAACAGGTAGCGGCAATCATCGAGGCGGCGTTGAGCGGCAGCCATGCGCTGGTGACCAGCGACGATAACGTGCACTTCGAGGCCATCGTAATTGCGCCGGCCTTTATCGGCAAGAAACCGATACAGCGGCACCAGATGGTGTATTCCACCCTCGGCGCGGCGGTGGGCAACGAAATTCACGCGCTCGCGCTGCAAGTGTTTACCCCCGACGAATACGCAAGGCAGGGACGTGGATAAATTACAAATTCACGGCGGTATCGCGCTCGAAGGCGAGATTCGCATTTCGGGCGCCAAGAACGCGACGCTGCCGATTCTGGCCGGCTGCCTGTTGGCGGATGGGCCCGTGACGGTGTCGAATGTCCCGCATCTGCAGGACGTCACCACGATGATCGAGTTGCTCGGACGCATGGGCGTTTCCGTCACCATCGATGAAAAGATGCGCATCGAAGTCGATGCCTCAACCATTAAAGAGTATTTCGCGCCCTATCAGCTGGTGAAGACCATGCGCGCCTCGATTCTGGTTTTAGGTCCCCTGCTGGCGCGCTTCGGTGCCGCCGATGTGTCGCTGCCCGGCGGCTGCGCCATCGGCGCACGCCCGGTCAATATCCATGTCGCCGGACTGCAAGCCATGGGCGCCGATATCCATATAGAGAATGGCTACATCAAAGCCCGTGCCGGCCGGTTGAAGGGCGCGCGCCTGGTGCTGGAAACGGTCACGGTCACGGGCACCGAAAATCTCATGATGGCGGCGACCTTGGCCGATGGCGAAACCATACTCGAGAATGCGGCGCGCGAGCCCGAGGTGGTCGATCTGGCGAATTTTCTGATCGCCATGGGCGCCAAGATCAAGGGCGCCGGCACCGACAGGATCGTGATCGAAGGCGTGAAACGCTTGAGCGGCACCGCATACGAAGTGCTCCCCGACCGGATTGAAACCGGCACGTATCTGGTGGCCGGTGCCATTACCGGCGGCCACATCCGCGTGAAGAATACTCGACCGGATCACTTGGATGCCGTCATCGACAAGCTGAAGGAAGCCGGCGCGCGTGTCGAGGTGGGCGACTCTTGGGTCGAAGTCGATATGCGGGGGCGCAGGCCCACGGCCATCGACATTCGTACCGCGCCGTATCCGGCTTTCCCCACCGACATGCAAGCGCAATTCGCGGCGCTCAACACGGTGGCGAACGGCGTGGGAACGATCATCGAAACGATTTTCGAGAATCGCTTCATGCACATGTTGGAGATGCGCAGAATGGGAGCGGAAATTCGCCTCGAGGGCAACACCGCCATCATCAAGGGCGTGGAGCGCCTGACGGCAGCGCCGGTGATGGCCACCGACTTGCGTGCCTCAGCCAGTCTGGTGCTCGCCGCACTGGTGGCCGATGGCCGCACCGACATCGAGCGCATCTATCATATCGATCGCGGCTACGCGGCGATCGAGGAGAAGCTGCAGCAATTGGGTGCGAAAATCCGTCGCACGCCCTAGGAGCCTGTCTGAGTATTCCGCGTGAGCCGCGTTGGCTTAAGCAAGGGAGCGGATGCAAGGCGCGCGGCGCCGTTGCGCTACTGGGATTGGACCGGCCGTGTGGGCCGTTCCAACACCGTCAATCGGATCTTGTAGCTGCGCGCCGCGTGGTGGCCCTCGATCTCCACCTCGGCGCCGGGTTTGAGTGCAGACACTCGGGCGACGAGATCTTGCGCGCTGTGCACCGCCTCGCCGGCCAGCGAGATGACCAGATCGCCGGGCCGCATCCCCGCCTCGTACGCCGGACTCTTCACCAGGATATTCACGACGGTGACGCCGCCGCCTGCGGTGCCCACCTGGGCGGATTGTTCGTCGGTCAGGTCCTGCGGCACGAAGCCCAGCCAGCCGCGCACCACATGGCCGTTCATGAGGATTTGTTCCATCACGCCGCGCACCAGATTGACGGGAATTGCAAAGCCGATGCCTTCAGGGCCTCCGTAGGTACGATTCAACACGGCGGTGTTAATGCCGACCAAATCACCGTGCGCATCGATGAGCGCGCCGCCGGAGTTGCCCAGATTGATGGCCGCGTCGGTTTGGATGAAGTTCTCGAAGGTCGCCAGCCCGAGCTGACCGCGGCCCGTGGCGCTCACGATGCCCTGGGTCACGGTCTGGCTCAGGCCATAGGGGTTGCCGATGGCGAGCACGATGTCGCCGACACGCAACGTGTCGGACCGGCCCATGGGCATGATGGGCAGGTCGCCGATCTTGAGGTCAAGGATCGCGATATCCGTATCGGGATCCTGTCCCACGACCGTGGCATCGGCTATGCGTCCATCGGCAAGCTGTACCCTGATGGAGTCGGCGCCGGCGATGACGTGCTGGTTCGTGACGATGGTCCCCATCGCATCGACGATCACGCCGGAACCCAAGCTGCGCTCGACGCGGCGGCGATAGCTTGGCCAATAGTCGCCGAATAATTGATTCAGTGGCGCCGATTGGTTGCGCTCCCTGACGACGCGCGCCGTGTAAATATTGACCACGGCAGGCGCCGCGCGCGCGACCGAGTCGGCGAAACTCTGCATCACCACGACCGGGGTCGGCGCCACGGGCTGCGGGGGTGGGGCGGCGTTGGCGGGGCGCGTCACGACGGCGGCGGTATGTGCACCCAGCAGCGTGGGATTCCACCAAACCACGAGAAATGCGACAGCCAGGCCGACCACGACCGCTCTGACTAAAAAACTCACGAGGACGCGAGTGTTCTGCAATTAATATCGCTCCTCGAGCCTTAAGGGGTGGCCGCTTATCTGTGTATAATGCGCTCCCAATATTCTTTGGGAAACACTGCCCCCATAGGGGTTTACGTGAAGATTTGTCAACAATTTTCGAGGACGATCGCATGAGTGAAGAGGTGGATCACAGCCGGCGCCGCTTGTTGACGGCAGCCACGGTCGGCACGGGCGCCATTGGCGTTGCGTTCGCGGCCATACCTTTTCTGGCCTCATGGAAGCCTAGCGCACGCGCCAAAGCGCTTGGCGCTCCGGTCGAAGTCGATGCATCGAAACTCGAGGCCGGCCAGATGCTGAAAGTGGTTTGGCGCGGCCAGGCCGTGTTCGTGGTCAGGCGCGTCAAAGGGGTCCTCGATCAATTGGGCGGCCACGATGAGATGCTCGCGGACCCCGCGTCCAATGATTCGGTGCAGCCGGACTATATAAAATCGAGCGGCGCCGCGCGTGCGCGTAACCCTGAATACTGGGTGGGCCTCGCGGTTTGCACGCACTTGGGCTGCTCGCCGCTGGGGGCATTCCAGCCAAACGATTCGTTCCAAGTCGCAGGTGCGGACTTGGGCGCTAATTGGCCCGGCGGCTTTTATTGTCCGTGCCATGGCTCGAAGTACGATCTGTCGGGTCGCGTGTTCAAGAGCATGCCGGCGCCGAAGAACTTGACCGTTCCGCCTTACGCAATCGCTTCGAATGCGCGCATTGTCATCGGCGTCGACGACGCCCCCAAACCAGTTTCGTAAAGCATAGAGGTTAGCGATGGCCGCAGCACCTGAGTCCGCCGGTACCGGCAAAGGATTGATTGGCTGGATCGATGAGCGATTTCCACTGACCAAAATGTGGAAAGAGCAGGCGGCCGAATACTACGTTCCTAAGAATTTCAATTTTTGGTATTACTTTGGCGTGCTGTCGCTGGTAGTGCTCGTAAACCAATTGGTGACCGGCATTTTCTTGACGATGAGCTACAAGCCGTCCTCCGCCGAGGCTTTCGCTTCGGTGGAATACATCATGCGGGATGTCGAATGGGGCTGGCTGATCCGCTACATGCACTCCACCGGCGCCTCCGCATTCTTCATCGTGGTCTATTTGCACATGTTCCGCGCGCTTTTGTATGGATCGCACCGCAAGCCGCGCGAACTTATTTGGATCTTCGGTTGCCTGATCTATGTGCTGCTGATGGCGGAGGCCTTCATGGGCTATGTGCTGCCGTGGGGCAACATGAGCTATTGGGGGGCCCAGGTTATCGTTTCACTGTTCAGCAGTCTGCCCGTCATCGGCGGGACCTTGGTTGAATGGATTCGCGGCGACTACAACATCGCCGACCCCACCTTGAACCGGTTCTTCGCATTGCACGTGGCGGCGTTGCCATTGGCGTTGGTGTTTCTGGTCGTAGCGCACCTCATGGCGCTGCACGAAGTAGGCTCGAACAACCCGGACGGCATCGATATCAAAAAATACAAGGATGCCGAAGGCCATCCTCTGGACGGCATCCCCTTTCATCCGTACTACACGGTGAAGGACCTGGTGGGCGTTGCCGGATTCCTGTTGATTTTTGCCGCCGTGATTTTCTTTGCGCCGAATTTCTTCGGCTTATTTCTGGAGTCGCCGAACTTCGAGCCCGCCAATCCCTTGCAGACGCCGCCCGACATTACGCCCGTGTGGTATTTCACACCGTTCTACGCCATGTTGCGCGCGGTACCTTCCGCATTCGGCACGCAGGTGTGGGGCGTCATGGTGATGGGCGCCGCCATCGTGGTGCTGTTCTTCGTCCCGTGGCTGGATCGCTCGCCGGTGCGCTCGATACGTTACAAGGGGCCGATTTACAAAGTGATGCTGGCGGTCTTTTCCGTTTCGTTCGTCATCTTGGCGGTATGCGGCATGAAGCCGCCGTCGGGCATCTACCCGATGTTGGCGAGAATCTGCACCGCTTTGTACTTTGCGTTCTTTTTGCTGATGCCCTGGTACACGAAGTTCGACAGCGTGAAGCCGGTGCCGGAAAGGGTTACGGGACATGCTTAAAGCCAGCGTATTGATCATTGTTGGACTCCTGGGAGCCGGGACTGCACTGGCCGAAGAGGGTGAAATCCGCTTGCTCGAATCAGGCACGGACATCAAGAGCACCGAGTCTCTGCAGCGCGGTGCGCGCAATTTCATGAATTATTGTTCCGGCTGCCACTCGCTCAGGTACCTGCGCTACAACCGCCTGGCAGCTGACCTGAAAATCCCCGAGTCGGAACTCGTGAAGAAATTGATTTTCACCGGGGCCAAGCCGTTCGATGAAATCACCACCGCCATGCCGGCGGACGCCACGGACTGGTTCGGCAAGCAGCCGCCGGATTTGACGCTCATGGCCCGCGAGCGCGGCGTGGACTACATCTATTCTTATTTGAAGAGCTTTTATATCGACAAGACGCGGCCCTTCGGCGTCAATAATTTGTACCTCGCCGGCACGGCGATGCCCCATGCCTTGAGTATTCTGCAGGGCTTGCAGAAGCCGGTATACAAGAATGAACAGGATGCTCACGGCAGCGCCAAAATGGTGCTGGTGGGGGTGGAAGCAATGACTCCGGGCACCATGAAGCCGGAGGAGTATGATCAATTCGTCCGGGACATCGCCAACTTCCTGGATTATGCCGCCGAGCCCGTCAAGGCAACGCGCGAATCGATGGGCATCTTCGTCATTCTATTTTTGTTGGTATTCTTCGTGTTCGCCTACTTGCTGAAGAAAGAGTATTGGAAGGACGTCCACTGACGCCCTCTAGGAGGTCCGATTAGTGGCACGTCGTTCGGTGATGACCTTATTCTCAGCAGCGGCGGATCCGCTGAGTCATCGGACGCGCCTGGTCCTTGCCGAAAAGGGCATTGCCATTGAATTGGTGAATGTCGATCTGAAAGCGTTGCCTGAGGACCTTATCGACTTGAATCCCTATCACAGCGTTCCCACGCTGGTGGATCGCGACCTAGTGCTGTACGACTCGCGGGTCATCATCGAATACCTGGACGAGCGCTTTCCGCATCCGCCTCTGATGCCCATCGACCCGGTGACCCGCGCTCAGTTCCGTGTTGCCCTGTATCGGGTAGAACGCGACTGGTATGGGCTGGCTCACGACATCGAACTCGACCCGCAGAGCAAGACCGCCGAGCACAGCCGCAAAGTCCTGGGTGAGGCGATCTGCGCCAGTGCTGAAGTTTTCAGGGCGAAGCCGTTCTTCCTGAGCGATGAGTTCTCGCTGGTCGATGCCAGCATTGCGCCAATTCTGTGGCGGCTGCGCGCCTATGGCATCGAACTTCCTGCGCAGGCCGCACCGATCACCAAGTACATGAATTCCATTTTCGCGCGCTCCACATTCCGTGCATGCCTGAGCGATGCCGAACGGGAAATGCGGCATTGAAGCCGCGGCGTCCCTACCTGCTGCGCGCTCTGCACGAGTGGATATCCGACAGCGGCGAAACTCCCCACATCGTGGTCGATGCGGCCGCGGAGGGCGTAAACGTCCCGCGCCAATACGTCAAGGACGGCAAGATCGTGCTGAACGTCAGCTTCTCCGCGACGCAGATGTTGAAGCTGGGCAATGATTTCGTCAGCTTCGAGGCCCGCTTCGGCGGGGTGGGATTTGCCGTGCAGGTTCCCGTTCGCGCGATTCTGGGGATCTATGCCAGAGAGACGGGTCAGGGAATGATTTTTCCGGAAGGCGATGCGGATCCCGATCCAACCGACGGACCGCCGGCGAGTCCCAGCACCGGAAAACCCAGCGGCGCGGCACCGAAACGGCCGAAGCTGCAGGTGGTCAAGTAACCAAGCTTTAGGTTGCGCGAAACGCGTCTTTGACCCATTCCACGCGGTGCGCGCCATCCGGCAGGCCATGCACGGCGAGCACATCGAAACGCAGTGAGAAGCTTCTCCACTGCTCCTCGCGTTGAAGAAAATATTGCGTGGCCAGGATGATCTTGCGCCGCTTTGACCAGGTGACAGAGGCAAGCGCGCCGCCGAATTCAGCGCGTTCTCGCTGCCGAACTTCGACGATGGCCAGTACGCTGCCATCGAGGCACACCAGATCGAGCTCACCCGCCTTGCAGCGCAGGTTGCGCGCCAGAATTTGAAGCCCGCGGATTCGCAGGTATTCCGCGGCCAGCGCCTCGCCGGCCGCGCCGCGTTGCAGGTGTGTAGCGTTCATGCCGCATGGTGCGGTCCCGGGAGTGATTTTTCAGCCGCGATATCCGGCCGATTCGTCGCATTAGTCACTTCGATTGGCGGTACACCGCAGCGCGATCCGCAACTTATGCGGCTCTAATTTTAATTAGTTCGCTCTTCGAAGTTGGAGGCGGAATCGTTTCACCCCTCTCTCGCATGGCTTCGATGTGAAGCTCGATTCCTTCACGAATAAGTTTTAACACTTCGCGGCGAGTTTCACCTACTGCGACGCAGCCAGGGAGATCCGGAACATAGGCACCGTAACTTTTCTCGCCTTTTTCGATGACGACAAGGTATTCCAAGTTGATCCTCCTACTGCCGGTTGAGGCCAGCCTGCTTGAGAATACTATTCAGGGTGCCGATTGGCACGTCCAACCCCATTTTCCCTGCTACCGTAACGGTGCCTGGCTTAACAGAATGATGAAAATGACGGTGACTGCCTTTCGTGCGAACGAGCGCCCATCCATTCTGCTCAAGTAGCCGGATTACCTCGCGAACCTTCATGTCGCGCCGCATGTTGCGGCCGAGCACGTGATTTTTCAGCCGCGATATCCGGCCGATTCGTCGAATTACTTCTTGGCGATTTTCCAGGTGCCAGTGGCCACGGCAGGGTTCGCCGGCCGATCCTTCGCGCCCAACGACCAGTCGCCGTCCGCGCCATTCGGCGAGAATGCCCCTTTCAAATTGATTTCAGACTGGCCATCCGGCGGCTCGTAGGCCGCGGCGAATTTATCGCCCACGAAGCCGGCGCTCTTCAATTTAGCCGTATAGTCCGAGCCGCCGCCGCCGTCCTGGCTCACTGCGATGGAGCCGGTGACCTTCCCTTCGCTACCGCGCTCCAGCGTGAGCTGAAAATGGCCCGATGAGTCATCACCCCGCCAGGTTCCGGACCAAGTGCCTAAGTATTGGTCGCCGTCGGCGGCGATGGCCGGCGCGATTTGCACTCCCAAGCAAAGGCTCGCGAGCAACAGCCAGAAGGCGGGTTTGACTCGTAGCGTATGCATGCGGCATCCCTTTATTTGAATAGTGTGCGAGCAAGGGGAGAATGCCGCCATGCAAGGCGCCTCGTCAAGGTAAAATCCTCGACAGATGCCGCCGAAAACTCATCACACCCCGGAAGGCTTTCGCAATAACTACATCGGCACGGTCACCAAATCGCTGGGTGATTTGTTGCGCTGGCAGCTCGATCGGATTAGATGCAGCACGTAGATCTCGACGAGGCCGTGCAGGTTCACCTAGATCTAGGCGCGAAATGCAGCGTCGGCGTCCATTGGGGAACCTTCGCGCTTGCGGACGATCCGTTGGATCAACCGCTGCACGAGTTGGCGCACGCGCGAACGCTCAAGGGCGTGTCGGAGGAGTCGTTTTTTCTCCTGCCCGTCGGCGGCACCCGTCAGTTGGTGCGGCGCGCCAGCCGTCTCTGAGTCGTAGCCTTCCACAGGCGACTAAGTCAGATTCTGCTTTCTTAAACGTGGATCACTTGGGTATTGCAGAGTCGAAGACTTCCACGCCGCCCACCCATGTCTTGAGTACGTGCGTGTCGCGAATGGCGGCCGGCGCAATTGTCAGCACGTCCTGGCTCAAGAGCACCATGTCCGCGAGTTTTCCGGGCTCGATCGACGATGAGGTCGGCCGCGGGACGCGAATCGCTCGAGGCCGGGGCCCCATTCGCGGCTCCCGTGCCGCCGAGCGCCGCGCTGAGCACGGCGCCGAGCGCGGCGCTGGGGATGATGACGCGGAGTTTAAAACTACAGAACATTCGGCACTCCGCCTTTGATTTGCGCCCACTCGAGATCGCGGCGAATTTTATTTTGCGCATCGAGGTGCAGCTTGCCGGTCACGCCGGCGATGTCGGCGGCGTTGTTCGGGGCACTGGATCGCAATCCGGGCACCAGACGATAGGCGTCGAATCCAAAGGCGTATAAGCGGGACCGGTCGCTGCGCGCGGTACGCGCCGGCCACGCCGCGCGCACGCCGTCGCGAATCTGCGCCGTCACCGGATCGTTCGAAATCATCCAGGGCATACTGGGAAACAGCATGCCGTCGATATCGGAGTTGGCGCTCGGGTCAGGTTCGAAACTGTCCGACGTGGAGTACACAGGCACGTCGCCGGCGTAGTGAAACCTCAACTGCGGCATGATGAGGCGCGCCGCGCCCGGGGTGCCGACGATGAACACGAAGGTGGCGTCGGTGCGGTGCGTGGAAGGTTCGCCCTTGACGACCTTGACCTGCAGGACCTGTTTGATGATGTCGGAGAAGTCCGGTTGCGTGGGCTCGTAGCGTTGACTGTCGAGTACGGTGCCGCCGAGACTCTTCAATTCATCGGCAAAAGCCGCCGCGACGCGATTGCCCAATTCGCCGATGGGCACGATGGCGACGCCGGCGAGCCGGCCGTCGGCGACCACGCGCCTCGCGACCATGCGTGCTTCGTCTTCCGGCAGCAACGCGAACTGGTAGAAATTCTTGGGTGCATTGACGGTGTCGCTGAGAAAATTCAGCGCGAGGATAGGCGTGCGGCCCGCGCTCAACGGCGCCACGGCGGCAACATCTTCCTTCGTGAGCGGTCCGACCACGAAGCCCGCGCCGTCCTCGATGGCGCTGCTGTAGGCCGCGCCGACGGTTTGCGCCGCCACGTCGTAAATCTTCAAGCGCGGCCGCGTCGCCGCGTTCTGCTGAAGGTAGGCTGCGATGAAGCCATCGCGCACGGCGACGCCGAAGGCCTCGCTGCGCCCGGAGAGCGGCAGCAGCAGCGCGATCTGATTGGGATATTCGGTGGCCACCGCGATTTGCGACTGCGCCACGGAGAGCACACCGGCGTTGGCCGGATGTTGCGGATACTGCCGCTTCCAGTTGTCCAGCGCGGCCGCTGCGCGCGCGGGGTTGCGTTCAATTTCCACGGCTACCGGCCCCAAGTCGAGCCAACCGACCACGATGGGATCGGTCTTCGGCGGTGCCTTCATCGGCACGCCGCGCTCGGCTGCGGTGCGAACCCGGCTGAGCAGCTCTTCGCGGTTCGCGCGCAGCGCGGCCGGATCGCTCAAGTAACGTTCCCGTTCGACCAAAGCCCGTGTGCCTTCGACGGGATGGTTCGTGAGAAATGCGCTGCGGCCGCGTATCCAATAATAATTTTGCGCCTGCTCAGCCGATGTGGGTACGGGACCCTGGTCGAGTTCGCGAATGGCGCGAGTCGGATCATTTTCCGCGTAAGCGATTTCCGCAGCGACCAGCGCGCGCGGAATCGCGAGCCTGGTGCGTGCCTCGGGCGACACTTGCGCCAACGCTTGCTTGGCCGCCGGAATGTTGGCGGCGGCCACCCACTGCTCGGCGCTCAACAATTCATAATTGTCGTTCTCGGCTGGCAGCTGCATCGCCAGATCGGCGTATGCTCGCGCGGCTTCGGCGTGCTTGCCCTCGCGCACCAGGCGTGCGGCATGCTCCTGCTTGTCGGCCGGGGTTTCCGCTGGCTTGATGAGGCTGCAGGCGGCCGCCATCAGCGACACGGTCAATATCGCGTAGCGCGCCAACCGTGGACGTCTTAACATCGCTGCCATACCCTCTCGCTCCTGAATCTTTAAATATAGGCGCGGATTATAGTGATTATTGAGCGGACAGGGCTGCCGGCCACGGGGAAGCTGTACGTCGTCGCGACGCCGATCGGCAATTTGGGCGATTTGTCCCCTCGGGCGCGCGCCGTGCTGGCGGACTGCGCGCTGATTGCGGCGGAGGACACGCGCCACACCGGAATACTCCTCAAGCATTTTGGTATCGGAACGCCGCAAGTATCGCTGCACGATCACAACGAAGAGCTGCGGGCGGTTGAAATGATTGCACGTCTGCGCGAGGGCAAATCGGTTGCGTTGGTCAGCGATGCCGGCACGCCGGCCATCAGCGACCCGGGGTTTGAGTTGGTGCGCTCGGTGGCGGCTGCGGGCATCGAGATCGTCGCCATCCCCGGCCCATGTGCCGCGATTGCGGCGCTCTCGATAGGCGCACTGCCCACGGACCGGTTCTGTTTCGAGGGCTTTTTGCCGGCGCGCGGCGCGGCTCGCAGGCTTAGGCTCAAATCGCTTGCGGAGGAACCGCGCACGCTGGTGATCTATGAATCGCCGCATCGCGTGCGCGAGACACTGGAGGACTGCGTAACCGCTTTCGGCGAAGTACGTGCCGCCGCCATCGTGCGCGAGGCGACCAAGCTGCATGAGACGACCTACCGCGGCCCGCTGCTCGACCTATGGAACAGAGCCAAATCCGATGCCGATGTCGCACGAGGCGAGATCGTTCTTCTCATCGGCGGTGCGGTGCAAACCACTGCTTTGGCCGATGATTCGGAGTCGAAAGCAAGGCTGGACAAGGTGCTCGTCGCACTGCTGGCTGAATTGCCGCTGAAGCAGGCCGCGCGCCTGGCGGCGCAAATAACCGGCGCGCGCGACAACGAGGCTTATAAGCGCGCGCTGTTCCTCAAACAGCAATCTGCCTCGCACTAGCGCTCATACTTAGCGTATGGTGCACACCGGAGTCGGCCAGACAGTCGCTGTGTGCTAATGCACATGGAGGAAAGTCCGGGCTCCACAGGGCACGGTGCCAGGTAACGCCTGGGGGGCGCGAGCCTACGGAAAGTGCAACAGAAAGATACCGCCTAAGTGCCGCGCAAGCGGCGCCGGTAAGGGTGAAATGGTGCGGTAAGAGCGCACCGCGCGGGTGGCAACATCAACGGCACGGCAAACCCCACCTGGAGCAAGACCAAATAGGGAAGCGAGCGGCTTAACGGCCGCTACATGTGGCCCACATGGGCTTCCGGGTAGGTCGCTTGAGCTGCGCGGCGACGCGTATGCCAGAGGAATGACTGTCCAAGACAGAACCCGGCTTAACGGCCGACTCCTTTTTTAGGCGCTTACGCGCCACTTTCCCCGGGGCCGAGGCGGCCCCGGCTCAGAGCGCGGCCAATAAGAGCGGAACGGCGCTTACGCGCCACTTTTCTCGCGGGCGTAGCGAAGCAGAATGGTGTTTTCGCACCATTTTACCAAGCGCGGGAGCGAGCCCACGCAAAAACTCAGACTTTAACAGCAAGATCGCAGATCTTCGCCGAAGTTAGCGACATTCGTGACTTGCGATTCTTTTCACAAAGATCTCCTAACAGATTGATTCGTCTGACCCGCCGGAGCCTGGCTTGCGGCATGGCGGCAAAATGTGACCTAAGTCACTGTCGGCACGGGTTTTTTTTACCATAAGGCGTTGACAGTGCGCGTTCACGCTCCCTATAGTGGTGCCCGGTGGGAAATTGTGGGAGAAAATGGGTTTTTGGACCCAAGAAATTATGTTCAGGGGTGCCAACAAACTAACGCTCGACGTAAAAGGCAGGCTGGTGATGCCCACCCGCTACCGAGAACGGCTGCAGGAGCGTTGCGGAGGCAACTTAGTGGTGACCGTGGATAAGGATCAGTGCCTGTTGATCTACCCCCTCCCGGATTGGGAAGACATCGAGCGAAAACTCAACAAATTACCCACCTTGAATCCCCAGGTGCGGCGCTTACAGCGGCTGATGATCGGTCACGCCACGGATCTGGAACTCGACGCGCACGGGCGATTGCTGTTGCCCCCCAATTTGCGTGAATTCGGTCAGTTGACGCGCGACGCCATGTTGATCGGGCAGGGGATGCGGTTCGAATTGTGGGATGAGGCGCGCTGGAATGAGCGTCGCGACGAATGGTTGGCGAGTCCGGAGAGCACCACGGACTTGCCGGCCGAACTCGACACGTTGTCGTTCTAGCGGTCGGTGCGGTGGAAGAGATTGCGGGGGTTCACACGGCGGTCCTGTTACCCCAGGTGCTGGCGGCGTTGAACATACAGGCGAGTGGCACTTACGTGGACGCCACTTTTGGTCGAGGCGGACATGCAGGGGCGATTTTGGAGAAGCTCATCGCGAACGGCCGATTGCTGTGCCTCGATCGTGATCCGGCAGCAATAGCTGCGGCCAGGGCCCGCTTCTCTTCCGATCCGCGCGTGTCGGTTTTTCCCGCGCCGTTCTCTTCGCTGGCTATTTGCGCCGACCAGGTTCAGCCGGATCTTAAGTTCGACGGCATTCTTTTCGATCTCGGCGTGTCATCGCCGCAGATCGATGATGCGTCCCGAGGTTTCAGCTTCATGCAGGACGGCCCTCTCGATATGCGCATGACGGCGGGCGAGGGCATGAGTGCCGCGGATGTGATCAACGGTGCGCCGCTCGAGGAACTCATCCGCATATTTCGCGAATTCGGCGAAGAGCGCCAGGCGCCGCGCATCGCGCGCGCCATCGTCATGGACCGACAGAAGAAACCCTTCGAACGCACGCTCGAACTCGCCGAGATGATTTCCCGCGTAGCCCGCAGCAAAGAGCGTCACAAGCATCCGGCCACCCGCGTATTCCAGGCGCTGCGCATTTACGTCAACGGCGAGCTCAAAGAACTCGAGTCAGGCCTCGGCATCGCTCTGCAGCGATTGGCGCCGCGCGGAAGGCTGGCTGTGATCAGTTTCCATTCGCTGGAAGATCGCATGGTGAAGCAATTCATGCGCCGCCACTCGCAGGCGGATCCCATGTACGCCGGTCTGCCCGATATCCCTGCGCATGCCCGGCCCAAGCTCGCACTGGTCGGCAAATCCATCGAGCCCGATGCGAATGAGAGCAGCAGAAATCCCCGCTCGCGCAGCGCCCGGCTGCGCGTGGCCGTTCGCCTCGAAGAAGGAGTCGCCGCATGAAATATCGCCGTTGGTTGCCGATGATTCTGCCGCTGCTGTGGTTGGCGGTGCTCGGCTCGGCCGTGCAGGTGATTTACGCGCGGCACAAGGCGCGCGACATGTTCGTGCGGCTGGAGAAGCTCAATGCCGAACGCGACTCGCTCGACATGGAGTGGGGGCGCCTGCAGCTCGAACAAAGCTATTGGTCCTCGCATGCCTTCGTTGAGAGGGTGGCAAACGCCAAATTGCAAATGAGCCTGCCGCAGACTCGGGACGTGAGGATCGTGCGGCCGTGAAATTGCGCTCCGGCGAAACCACGCGGCAGGACAAGACTTATCGCTGGCGCTCGGCGGTGGTCTTGGGTCTGGTCGTGCTCGGCGCGATCGGGCTGGCGGCGCGCGCCGTCGAACTGCAGTTGGTGAATCATGGATTTCTCGCCAAGCAGGGCGATGACCGCTCGATGCGGGTTGTCAAAATTGCGGCGCATCGCGGCGCGATCACCGACCGCAACGGCGAGCCGCTGGCGGTCAGCACGCCGGTGGACAGCATCTGGGTCAACCCGCAAGAGCTCAACGACAACATCGATCAGCTGCCGAAACTTAGCAGAGCGCTCAAGGAAGACCAGCAGACCCTCGCGCGCCGCATCACCAGCAATCTCGATCGCGAATTTCTGTATCTGGTGCGCCATATGCCGCCGGAGCAGGCGGCGCACATCAAGGCGTTGGGCATTCCGGGCGTGTACCTGCTGCGCGAGTACCGCCGCTACTATCCGGCGGGTGAAGTATCCGGGCATCTGGTCGGTTTCACGACGGTCGATGACAAGGGCCAGGAGGGCCTGGAACTCGGCTTCGATCAATTGTTGAACGGTCAAGACGGCGCGAAGCGCGTCATTCAAGATTCGCTCGGCCGCTACGTCGAAAATGTCGAAAGCATTCGCGCGCCGCGGCCGGGCCGCGACCTGGCCACCAGCATCGATTTGCGCATCCAGTATCTGGCGTACCGCGAACTGAAGGCGGCGATGCAGGAGTACCGTGCACGCGCGGGCTCGGTGATCGTGATCGATGTCGACACGGGCGAAGTTCTGGCGATGGTGAATCAGCCCTCGTACAACCCCAACGACCGCGAGCAATTGAAAGCCGGCCTGTATCGCAATCGCGCCGCCACGGATATTTTCGAACCCGGCTCGAGCATCAAGCCCTTTATCATGGCCGCGGCGCTGGCCTCCGGACAGTACCACCCCGACAGCGTGGTGGACACGTCGCCCGGATTCTTCAAGGTCGGCAACAAGGTGGAGGAGGATGAACATAATTTCGGTGTGATCGACTTGGCGACGATCCTGGCGAAATCCAGTAACGTCGGCACCGCGAAAATCGCGCTGTCGCTGCAGCCCGAACAGATCTGGAGCACCTTGACCGGCTTAGGCCTGGGCCAGGTGACCGGCGGCAACTATCCCGGCGAATCGGCCGGCATGCTGAGCCACTATTCTCACTGGCGACCCATCGGCATCGCCACGCTGTCGCACGGCTATGGTTTGTCGGTGACGCCTCTGCAGCTGGCGCATGCATACGCCACCATCGGCGCGGGCGGCGTCAAGCGGCCCATTTCATTCGAGCGCATCACCGGTCCCGTGGCCGGAGAGCGGGTGATGGATCCGAAGGTCGCGCGCGAACTCGTGCAATTGATGGAACAAGTGGTCGAAAAAGGCGGCACCGCGACACGCGCCTCGCTCATCGGCTATCGGGTATCCGGAAAGACGGGTACCGCGTTTAAATCCATCGCAGGCGGCTATTCCACCGACCGAATCATGGCGGTATTTGCCGGCTTGGTGCCGGCGTCGCACCCGAAACTGGCCACGGTGGTGGTGATCGACGAACCGAGCCGAGATTTGCACGAGGTCGGCACGCTGGCCCAGGGTGGCACGGTCGCGGCGCCTGTGTTCGCCAGCATCATGTCGGGAACGCTGCGGCTGATGGATATACCGCCCGACGATCTGCAAAACGTTCCGGCCGCTGCGCTCGTGCAGGCGAACGACAACCCATGAGCGCCGCACTCATGTGGCTGCTCGATGGAATTGCGAAAATTCCGGCAACCGAAGCGCGTGTTTCCGATCTGACGCTCGACAGCCGCCAGGTGCGCGCGGGAAGTTTGTTCTTCGCACTGCCCGGACAAAAGGTGCATGGGCTTGAATTTGCCGTGGACGCCGCGACTCGTGGTGCGAGCGTCGTGCTATGGGAACCCGGTGCCGACGGGACGCTCCCGGTGTTGCCGCCCGGCGTGTTTGCGGCCGCCATCCCCAACTTGAAGAACCTGGTTGGGCGCATCGCCGACCGCTTCTTCAACTGGCCATCCTCCCATCTGAGAATCGTGGGAATCACAGGCACCAATGGCAAGACCACGTGCGCGTACCTAATGGCGCAATGCCTGGAGCGCTTGGGGAACGCGGCGGCGTACATGGGCACCGTCGGCTGGGGTCGTCCCGCTGCGCTTAAGGAACCGACCCATACGACACCCGACGCGGTGACGATGCATCGCACGCTCGCGCAACTACGGGCATCAGGCGTGCGCGAGGTGGCGATGGAGGTTTCCTCGCACGCGCTCGATCAAGGACGGGTGGATGGCGTGCACTTTCAAACCGCGGCCTTCACGAACTTGACGCGGGATCACCTGGACTATCACGGCACCATGCTCAAGTATGGTGCGGCAAAGGCCAAGCTGTTTCAGATGGCTGACCTCAAGCACATCGTGCTCAACGTCGGCGATGAGTTTGGCCGCGCGCTGGCGCAAACGTACACAGGCAGTGCTTCGCGAATCGCAATTTGGGTGGGCGCCGGCGATTCAGGCTGGCTGGCCGATCGCGCCGTGCACGCAACGCAGGTGCGGATGGAACCGCGAGGTATTTCGATGGAGCTGGACGGCAGCTTCGGCAAGCTTGCGGTCAAGACGCAGCTCATGGGCCGATTCAATGCCGAGAATTCTCTCATCGTCATCGCGTGTCTGCTGTCTGCCGGCGTTTCACTGAGCGATGCGGCAAATGCACTGGCCGAATGCAAACCGGCTCCAGGCCGGATGGAAGTGCTCAATGCCGACGCTCGCAATAAACCGACCGTGGTTGTCGACTATGCCCATACCCCGGATGCGCTGGCGAAGGCGCTGAGCGCGGCGCGCGAGCATTGCGCGGGAGCGTTGTGGTGTGTATTCGGTTGCGGCGGCGACCGAGATGCCGGCAAGCGCGCCGTGATGGGCGCGATTGCCGACGAATTGGCCGATCAGATCATCGTGACCGACGACAATCCGCGCTCCGAGGAACCGCAAGCCATCACGGCCGCGATCGTCAGCGGCATCAGGGCGCATGCCGTGCGCGTCATTCACGACCGCGGCGACGCCATTGCCACGGCACTGAAGGAGGCTCAGGCGACCGATGTGGTTTTGATCGCCGGCAAGGGCCACGAGGACTACCAGATCTACGGAGAGACGCGGCGCTCGTTCAGCGATCGACGCGAGGCCTTGCGCTACTTGGGAGCGGCCGCATGAAGCGGACAGTGAGCGTGACTCGGCACGAGCGAGCACTGTGCGGGTTGACCGCATTGCGGTGGGTGGCCGCATGAAGCGAACGTTGCGCGATGCTGCGCGAGTGGTCGGGGGCAGACTTGTGGGAGATGACCGCCCGTACGGCTGCGTCTCCACTGACAGCCGCACCTTGAAACCCGGAGCGCTGTTCGTGGCGTTGCGCGGCCCGAATTTCGATGGCACGGCGTTTGTTCAAGCGGCGGCGGCGCAGGGTGCGGTCGGCGCGCTCGTCGAACGCGAAACACCAGGCGCCTTGCCGCAGGTCGTGGTGGCGGACCCGCTGCAGGCACTGCAGGAGTTGGCGAGAAACTGGCGCTCAGATTTCACGTTGCCCGTGGTCGCGGTTGCCGGCAGCAACGGCAAGACCACCGCCAAGGAAATGACCTCCGCCATTTTATCGCGCATGGGCCTTTGCATGGCGACCCGCGGCAATCTCAACAATCACATCGGCGTTCCCGTCACGCTCATGCGTCTGGAATCCTCGCATCGCAGTGCCGTCATCGAGATGGGCGCCAACCGCATCGGCGATGTCGCCGAATTGATGCGCCTTGCGCAACCTTCCATCGGTCTGATCACGAACGCCGGCGCCGAGCATCTCGAAGGATTCGGCAGTCTGGACGGCGTCGCCAAAGGCGAGGGGGAAACGGTGTCTCATCTTCAGGCCGACGGCACCGCCGTCATCAATGCCGACGATGCTTACGCCGCCTATTGGCGGGGTATTTCCGGCGCCAAACGCATCGTGACGTTCGGCGTGCACAAGAGCGCGGATTTCACGGCAAAGAATGTCACTCAGGGCATCGAGCGCGGCGAGTTCGCCACTCGCTTTACCTTGAGTTCCCCGTTGGGCGAGCGCTCGGTCATGCTCAAGGCCGGCGGCGCGCACAATGTCGGCAATGCCCTGGCGGCAGCGGCGGCCGCCGGCGCCGCCGGCGCTACGCTCGAGGACATTGCCTCAGGACTGGCCGACTTTCGCGCAGTCTCCGGCCGGCTGCAGCTGAAAGCCGGCGTGCGCGACAGCTGGATCATCGACGATTCGTACAATGCCAATCCCAGTTCGGTACGCGCGGGACTCGAGGTGCTGCGCTCTCTCTCCGGCATAACCTGGCTGGTCTTGGGCGACATGGCCGAGCTCGGCGAATCCAGCGAGGACAGTCACGCCCACGTGGGCACATACGCGCGCGACTGCGGCATCAAGCGCTTGTTTGCCTTCGGCCCCTTGAGCTTGAGAGCCGCTGAGACCTTCGGCCCGGGCGCGGAATGGTTTGCGGATGCCGACTCGCTGACTCGCCG
Source organism: Pseudomonadota bacterium (assembly GCA_030775865.1). Classification (GTDB taxonomy): domain Bacteria; phylum Pseudomonadota; class Gammaproteobacteria; order Steroidobacterales; family Steroidobacteraceae; genus Bog-1198. The sequence continues at coordinate 37,952 of JALYIH010000034.1, forward strand.
CCTGCAAGCGGAACTGTCTCCCGGCGTGACGGTGCTGATCAAGGGTTCACGCATCAATCGCCTGGAACGCGTGGTGCAGGTGCTCACCGGCGGCGGCTCAGGCTCCGGTCCCATGATGAGGGCGGGCTGACATGCTGCTGTTCCTCACCGAATATTTGGCGAAGTTCTACAGCGGCTTCCATGTATTTCAATATTTGACGCTGCGCGGGATCCTTGCCGCCGTGACCGCATTGCTGGTGGCACTGCTGATCGGGCCGCGCATGATTTCTCTCTTGAGCCATTATCAGATCGGCCAGGTTGTGCGCACCGACGGGCCGAAATCCCATTTGCAAAAATCCGGCACGCCCACGATGGGCGGCGGATTGATTCTCGTCGCCATGGGCATCGGCACCCTGCTCTGGGCCGACCTGTCCGTCCGCTTCGTATGGGTGCTGCTCGGGACCACGCTCGCCTTCGGACTGATTGGTTTCTACGACGACTACTTGAAACTCGTGGTTGGAAATTCCAAAGGTCTGGCGGCGCGCTACAAATATCTGGCGCAGTCGGCGGCCGCATTGACCATTGCGTTTGCGCTGCACGGTATGCACCAGATGCCGTCAGAGACCTCGCTATACGTTCCCTTCTTCAAAGCCGTGGCAGTTCCGATGTCCACATTTGCATTCGTGGCGTTCGCCTACTGCGTCATCGTCGGCAGCAGCAATGCGGTGAATCTGACCGATGGCCTCGACGGCTTGGCGATCATGCCGGCCGTCATGGTGGCGGCGGCGCTGGGCGTCTTCGCCTATGTCACCGGCAACGTCAAGTTCGCTGCGTATTTGCAAATTCCCTACATCAACGGGGTGGGCGAGGTGCTGATTTACAGCGCGACGCTGGTGGGGGCAGGACTCGGCTTCCTCTGGTTCAATTCCTATCCCGCGCAGGTTTTCATGGGCGATGTGGGCGCCTTGGCCGTCGGCGCCGCGCTCGGCACCATCGCCGTCATCGTGCGCCAGGAATTGGTGCTGTTCGTGATGGGCGGCGTGTTCGTGCTCGAGACCGTGTCGGTCGTGCTGCAGGTCGCATCGTTCAAATTGACGGGCAAGCGAATATTTCGCATGGCCCCCATCCATCACCATTTTGAACTCAAGGGGTGGGCTGAGCCCAAGGTCATCGTGCGTTTCTGGATCATCAGCTTCGTGCTGGTGTTGGCGGGCCTTGCAACCTTGAAGATCCGATGATGCACAGCGTCGTCGTGGGCTTGGGCAAAACAGGCGCTTCCTGCGTGCGCTACCTCGCAAAGCGCGGTGAGCGTGTGAGCGCCACCGATACGCGCAGCGCGCCGCCGGGACTCAAGGAGTTGGGCGTGCTTGCGGAATCGGTGGACTTGCGGCTGGGCGGCTTTGATCTGTCGCTGCTCGAGGGCGCATCGCAGGTGCTGATGTCGCCGGGCGTGTCGCTCGACGAGCCCATCGTGAAGGCCGCGCGCGCGCGCGGCATCGCCGTGTTGGGCGATGTGGAACTGTTCGCGCGTGAGGTTCACGCGCCCGTCGTCGGGGTCACGGGCACCAACGGCAAGAGCACGGTCACCACGCTGGTGGCCCGAATGGCCGCTGCCGCGGGGCGGCGGGTACTGGCGGGCGGCAATCTGGGCGAGCCGGCCCTCGATCTGCTCGCGCAGCCCACGCCGGACATGTATGTACTCGAGCTGTCGAGCTTTCAGCTGGAAACCACGTCATCGTTGGTGCTCAAGGCCGCCGTTGTCCTCAACGTCACGGCGGATCATCTGGATCGCTATCCGTCGGTCGAAGCCTATGCGCGTGCCAAGGGCCGAATTTTGGCCCATGCATCGACAGTGGTATTGAACGCGGATGACCCGTGGGTCTTGAGTATGCGCGACAAGGAGTATCACGCCGGCGCGGCGCGCACCGTGACCTTCTCCATCGAGCGCACGGATACGGATTTTTCGCTGGTGCGCAGCGGCTCGCAAATATTCCTGGCGCGCCGCGGCGAGCGATTGCTCGATATCGCGCGCATGAAAATTTCCGGTTTGCACAATGCGGCCAATGCGCTCGCAGCCTTGGCGTTGGGCGAAGCCGTGGGCCTGCCGAGCGCCGCAATGATCGAGGCACTGGAAGTGTTTCCCGGTTTGCCGCATCGATCATCCTGGGTCGCCGATATCGGCGGTGTGCGCTACATCGATGACTCCAAGGGCACGAACGTCGGGGCGACGATTGCCGCGGTGGCCGGCATGCCGGGGCCGTTGGTGATGATTGCCGGCGGCGAGGGCAAGGGCCAGGACTTCACGCCGCTGGCGGGCGCTTTTCGCGGCAAGGTGCGAGCGGCGGTGCTGCTCGGCAAGGACGCGCCGGCCATTGCCGCCGCGCTCGACGGGGTGTGCCGTACCGATAGGGTGGCATCGAGGGAGGGGGCGCCGGCGATGGCAGCCGAGGCGGCGATGCAAGCTGCGGTCGACGCGGCACATCGCATCGCCGTGCCCGGCGATACCGTTCTCTTGTCCCCCGCCTGTGCGAGCCTGGACATGTTTCGGGACTACGGCCATCGCGGCGACGTGTTCGCCGCGGCGGTGCAGAAACTCAAGGCTTCGTCGCCCGAGGATTCATCGCCCGAGGATTCATCGCCATGAATACCGCCACCATGTCCTATGGCATGCGCGCGCGGGAACGGATGCCCTTCGCCTGGGACACCCTTACGTTGGGCCTGGTGGCCGCCTTGTTGCTGGTGGGCCTGATCATGGTCACGTCCGCATCGATGTCGATCGCCGCGCGCGATATGGGAGATCCGTTTTATTTTCTTGAACGGCAGTTCATTTTTACCGCGGCGGGGCTGGCCTTCGCCTGGATGGTGACGCGGATACCGACCGAGCTGTGGGACAAATACGGCTTAGGCCTGTTGCTGCTGGGCCTGTTGCTGCTGATCTTGGTGCTGATCCCAGGCCTGGGTGCGCGCGTCAACGGTGCCCGCCGCTGGCTTAGGATCGGCGTGCTGAATTTCCAAGTGTCCGAACTGGCCAAGGTGCTGGTGCTGATGTGGCTGTGCAGCTACTGCGTGCGCAAACGTGCGGAACTCGAGACCACGCTGCCGGGCTTGCTGAAGCCCTTTGGCCTGCTCTCCGTGACGGCGGTGTTGTTGCTGATCGAACCGGACTTCGGCGCGGCCACCGTGTTGTTCGCCACGGGTTTCGCCGTGCTGTTCATCGCCGGTGCGCGCCTGCGCTTCGTCGCGCTGCTGGTATCGACCGCCGTCGTGGCATTCGCGCTGCTCGCCCTGACCTCGTCCTATCGATTGAAGCGCCTGCTGATTTTCCTGCATCCCTTCGATGATCCGTTCAAGGGCGGATTTCAACTCACGCAATCGTTGATCGCCATCGGCCGCGGTTCTTGGTTCGGGGTCGGCTTGGGCAGCAGCGTGCAGAAATTGTTCTACCTCCCGGAGGCGCACACCGATTTCGTGTTCGCGGTGCTGGCCGAAGAGTTGGGGTTGATCGGGGTGGTGGGCGTCATCGCGCTCTTCGTCGCCCTGGTGTGGCGTGCCTTTCACATTTCACGTCTGGCATCGCAGGCGGGGCTGCGTTTCCAGGCTTACCTGGCGATGGCCTTCGGCATCTGGTTGGGCCTGCAGGCCATCGTGAACATCGGCGTCAACATGGGCGTGCTGCCCACCAAGGGTTTGACGCTGCCGTTGTTGAGCTACGGCCGCAGCAGCCTGCTAGTCAGCCTGGCGTGGCTGGGTGTGCTGCTGCGCATTTATCACGAGGTCAAGTGCAGTTCGCGCTCCTCGGTGACGCGCATCCCGGGAGGCAGCCGATGAGCGGGACGCAAGCAACGGGCGGGACGAAGCCAGGGGCCGGTGGACATTTATTGGATGAGCGTCAGCCACCCAATAAGTTGGTAGGTGGCCCTGTGCTTATTATGGCTGGGGGTACGGGCGGGCATGTCTTTCCTGCGTTGGCGGTGGCGAATGTGCTGCGCGCGCGCGGCGTCGCCGTGGTGTGGCTCGGCGTGCCGGGCAGCATGGAGTCGCGCCTCGTGCCGGCTCAAGGGTTTCCCATCGAGTGGGTGCGGGTCGCCGGACTTCGCGGCAAGGGCGCAATGACGTGGGTGCTGGCGCCGCTGCGCATCGCCAATGCCGTGGCGCAAGCCATCGGCGTACTGCGCCGCGTAAAACCTCGCTCCGTGCTCGGCGCCGGCGGTTATGTCAGCGGTCCCGGCGGCATTGCGGCATGGTTGATGCGCATTCCACTGCTCATCCACGAACAGAACGCCATTGCCGGCTTGACCAATCGCTGGCTGGCGCGCCTGGCGACTCAAGTGCTGGAGGCGTTCCCCGGCAGTTTCGGCCCGCGAGTGCAGGCCAGCACCATCGGCAATCCGGTGCGTGAAAACATTGCGGCACTCGAGCCCCCGGCGCAGCGATTTGCCGCACGAGAATCGCGCGCACGTTTGCTGGTATTCGGCGGCAGTCAAGGCGCACAACGGCTCAACGTGGTGTTGCCGCAGGCGCTGGCCCGCTTGGCTCCGGAGAGCCGCCCGCAGGTCATTCATCAGACCGGCGAGCGCGGGCTTGGCGCAACTCGCGCGGCGTACGTGCAGGAAAAGGTCGAGGCGGAAGTGCTGCCCTTCATCGAGGACATGGCCAAAACCTATGCGTGGGCGGACCTCGCCGTGTGCCGTGCCGGCGCCATGACCGTCGCGGAACTGCAGGCCGCCGGTCTCGGCGCGATATTCGTGCCGTTACCCATCGCAACGGATGATCACCAAACCAAGAATGCCGCCGTCATGGTCGCTGCCGGCGCTGCGCGCCTCATCCAGGAGCGCGACCTGACTCCCGAACATTTAAGCGACATCATCGCAGAGCTCGTCGCAGATCGAGCACGGCTGCTCAAGATGGCCGAGGCTGCTCGAGGCGCGCGCATCACGGATGCGGCCGCGCGGCTTGCGGACCTGTGTATCGCCGCGGGCGCACGCGCAGGGGCGCGCGCATGACCGAGGGCACACACACGGGCACGCCGCGCACGCCCTCGAGCACGCGGATAGCCTCCAACACGCGCATGCAAGATCGGATGCGGCGCATCCAGCGCATCCACCTGGTCGGCATCGGCGGCAGCGGCATGGGCGGGATTGCCGAGGTGCTGCTCAACCTGGGCTACGAGGTGCAGGGCTCGGATCTCAAGGGCAATGCCGTCACGGAGCGCCTCGCACGGCTGGGCGCGACGATTTTCATCGGCCACGACGAGAAGTATCTGGGCGAGTCCGACGTGGTGGTGGCGTCGAGCGCTGTCAACCGCTCCAACCCGGAAGTGGCCGCAGCGCTGGCCAAGCGCATTCCCGTCGTCGCACGAGCGGAAATGCTGGGCGAGCTGATGCGCTTTCGTTACTCGATCGCTGTGGCGGGCACGCATGGCAAGACCACGACCACCAGCTTGGTGGCCAGCGTACTGGCCGAAGCTGGGCTCGATCCCACCTTTGTCATCGGCGGCCGCTTGAAAAGCGCCGACAGCAACGCTCGCTTGGGCGCCGGCCGCTATCTGGTGGCGGAAGCCGACGAGAGCGATGCCTCGTTCATGCACTTGCAGCCGATGATCGCCATCGTCACCAACATCGACAACGATCATCTCGCCACGCACGAGGGCGATTTTGCCCGGCTCAAGCAAAGCTTCGTCGATTTCCTGCACAACTTGCCGTTCTACGGCCTTGCGGTGCTGTGCGCCGACGATGAGCACGTGAAAAGCATCTTAGGTGTAGTGGGCCGCCCCTACCTCACGTATGGTTTCGGCGAGGGCGTGGACATTCGGGCGGTCAATGTGCAGCGCCTGGGGCTGCAATCCCGCTATGAGGCGCTGCGCGCCGGGCGTGCGCCCATGACCGTGACCATCAACTTGCCCGGCCGCCACAATGTGCTCAACTCGCTGGCGGTGGTGGCCGTCGCCACCGAACTTGATATCCCGGATGAAGCCATACAGCGCGCCCTGGCGAATTTCGAGGGCATTGATCGGCGCATGCAGCAGCTCGGCGAGATCCAGTGGCCGGGGGGCCGCGCATTGATCGTGGATGACTACGGCCATCATCCGACGGAAGTGGCCGCGACCCTCGAGGCGGCGCGCCAGGGCTGGCCGAAAAGCCGCTTGGTGCTGGTGTTCCAGCCGCATCGCTACACGCGCACGCGGGATTTGTTGGACGACTTCGGGCTGGCTTTAAGTGAATGCGACGTGCTCTTGGTCACGGAAGTCTACGCGGCCGGCGAAGCGCCGATCGCCGGCGCCGATGGACGCGCCATCTGCCGCGCCGTGCGCAGCCGCGGCAAGATCGAGCCGGTGTTCGTCGAGAGCGTCGATGATCTCGCCGAGTCGCTGGTTGCCGTCCTGCATGACGGCGATGTGGTGTTGACCATGGGCGCGGGCAACTTGGGCGCGGTGGCCCAGGATCTTAAAAACCGCTTTGCGGCGGGAGCGGTGGCATGAGCGCGCAGCACTCCTTGGAACTGGCACCGGAATTCGCCAGCCGCGTGCTGCACGATGTATCCATGGCCAAACATACCTCCTGGCATGCGGGAGGCCCGGCCGATTTCTTCTTTACGCCGCGCGACATCATGGATCTGGCCTCCTTCATCCGCCAGCTGCCTGCGGAAGTGCCGCTGCTGTGGCTCGGCCTGGGAAGCAATCTGCTGGTGCGCGACGGCGGAATCCGCGGCGCCGTGGTGGCAACCCATGGGGCCTTGGGCGCGCTCGAACGGCATAGCGCGACCCGCATCCGTGCGGAGGCCGGCGTGCCCTGCGCCCGCATTGCCAGGCAATGCGTGAAGTGGGGGTTGGGGCCGGCGGAATTTTTTGCCGGAATCCCCGGAACCTTGGGCGGCGCATTGGCGATGAACGCCGGCGCCTGGGGCGGCGAGACCTGGAAGCACGTGGTGGAGGTGGAGGTGCTGGACCGCCGCGGTGTCCGGCATACGCGCGTGCCCGCGGAATATCAGATCGGCTATCGCCAGGTGAAGGGACCCGATAACGAATGGTTCATAGGTGCGCGGCTGGAATTCGAACGCAAGCCCGGCATCAATACGGATGCCATCCGCGAGCTTCTGGACAAGCGTCGGGAAACACAGCCCATCGGCGAATGGAGCTGCGGATCGGTGTTCACGAATCCGCCGGGCGATCATGCCGCGCGGTTGATTGAAAGCGCGGGCCTGAAGGGCTTTCGCATCGGCGATGCCTCGGTGTCCGAGAAACACGCCAATTTCATCATCAACCACGGCCAGGCACGCGCGGCGGACATCGAGGCGCTGATCCTGCACGTAAGACAAACCGTCGCGGCGGCGCACCGCATCGAACTGCATACCGAAGTGCGCATCGTCGGAGAGCCGGCATGAGCCTGCTGGTCATGAATGGCGCCAACCGCCGCACGTCCAAGCCTACGGATTTCGGCAAGACCGCGGTACTGCTGGGCGGAGATTCGAGCGAGCGCGAAATCTCCCTGTTGAGCGGCAATGCCGTGTTGGCGGCCCTCAAGCGCCGCGGCGTCGATGCGCATGCATTCGATCCCAAAGACCGTCCGATACACGCCTTGCGCAGCGAGGGTTTCGATCGGGTGTGGATTGCGTTGCACGGGCCGGGTGGGGAGGACGGCGCGATGCAGGGCGCGCTCGAGTGGATCGGGGTGCCTTACACGGGCAGCGGCGTGCTGGCGTCCGCCTTGACCATGGACAAGCTCAAGACCAAACGCGTGGTGGTGGGCGCGGGCTATGCCGCCCCGGAGTACGCGGTGTTGTCGAAGGAAGCTGATCTGCCGGCGGCGCTTCAGCGCATTGGCTTGCCCATGATGGTGAAACCCGCGTCGCAGGGTTCGAGCGTCGGCATGACCAAGGTCAAAGCCGCGGAAGAATTGCCGCGTGCCTACGCCGAGGCGCGTGCCATCGATCCCATCGTCTTTGCGGAAGCGTTCGTCACCGGCGATGAGTACACGGTGTCGATATTGCAGGGTGAAGTGCTGCCCTCGATCCGCATTCTGCCGGCGACCGAGTTCTATGATTATCAGGCGAAGTACTTCCGCAACGACACGCAGTACTTCTGCCCGAGCGGCCTTTCGCCAAAAGATGAAGCCGAATTGCAGGCCGAGGCGCTGGCAACGTTCAAAGTCACCGATTGCCATGGCTGGGGCCGCGTCGATTTCATGCGCGATCGCGCCACCCAGGAATTCTTTTTCATCGAAATCAACACCACGCCGGGCATGACCGACCACAGCCTGGTGCCGATGGCGGCGCGCCAGGCCGGCATCGATTTCGAGGAGCTGGTGTGGCGTGTGCTTGAAACCAGTTTCTCTCGGGAAAGAAAATGAACCTAACCTTGAGCTGGCGCCGCAATCGATTCAAGAGCAAGGCCTCGCCCAAGAAGTCGCGCTGGAAGTGGCCCGCGTTCCTGGCGCAGTGGCGCCTTTACGCGCGCCGCGGCGCGTTGCTGTTGGTGCTGGTGGGCGCATTGAGCGCACTGACATGGGCGTTGGACCGCCCGGTGCGCGTGATTTCCATCGATGGCAGCTTTCAGCGCGTCTCGCCCGGCCAAATCGAAAAAGCCGTGGCGCCCTTCGCAACCCAAGGCTTCATGTCCGCGGACCTTGGCGATATTCAACGCGCCGTCGAATCGCTGCCGTGGGTGGACCATGCGCGAATCGCGCGCCGCTGGCCCAATGGTTTCCGCGTGACGGTGACCGAACAAACCGCTGCGGCTCGCTGGGGGGAGTCCGGGCTGCTCAATACCCGCGGCGAACTCTTCGTTCGCACCGCGACGCACGTGCCTGCGGAATTGCCGCATTTGAGCGGCCCGGAGGGTACCGAGTCGCAGGTGGCGCAGCGCTATCTCATCGCGCAAGGGCGAATGCTCGAGGCGGGCATGCGCATCGCGGCGCTGCGCCTCGATGAGCGCGGCGCCTGGGAATTGGACTTGGACAGCGGTGTGACCGTGCGCTTGGGCAGACGCGATGTCGATGAGCGCATCGAGCGCTTCATTCACACCGCATCGCAGGTCATCTCCCATCGGTTGACCGAAATCAACTACGTGGACATGCGCTATTCCAACGGCTTTGCCATTGGCTGGCGCAACCCGGGGGCGCCCGCATCGGTGCCCGCCAAACATTCAGACGACACTGACGCTTAGAGGAATTCTGCAAAGACATGGCAAAGCGTTCTGATCGCAATTTATTGGTGGGCCTCGATATCGGCACCAGCAAAGTCGTCGCCATCGTCGGCGAGATCAAAGCCGATGGCGCGCTGGAAATCATCGGCATCGGCAGCCATCCGTCGCGCGGCTTGAAAAAGGGCGTCGTGGTGAATATCGAATCCACGGTGCAATCCATTCAGCGCGCCGTCGAGGAAGCGGAGCTGATGGCGGGCTGCGAGATCCACTCGGTGTATGCCGGCATCGCCGGCAGCCATGTTCGCAGCCTCAACTCGCACGGCATCGTGGCCATCAAGGACAAAGAGGTGGTGCAGGGCGATGTGGAGCGCGTCATCGACGCCGCCAAGGCGGTGGCCATTCCGGCGGATCAAAAGATCCTGCACGTGCTGCCGCAGGAATACATCATCGATGCGCAGGAAGGCATTCGCGATCCCATCGGCATGTCGGGTGTGCGTCTCGAAGCGAAAGTGCACATCGTCACCGGCGCCGACAGCGCCGCGCAGAATATCGTCAAGTGCGTGCAGCGCTGCGGGCTGGCGGTGGATGACATCGTTCTGGAACAGCTCGCCTCCAGCTACGCCGTGCTCACCGACGATGAGAAGGATCTGGGCGTGTGCGTGGTCGATATCGGCGGCGGCACCACCGACATCGCCGTCTTCGGCGGCGGCGCCATTCGCCATACCGCCGTGATACCGATCGCCGGCGACCAGATCACCAACGACATCGCCGTGTCCATGCGCACGCCGACGCAATACGCCGAGGACATCAAGATCAAGTACGCCTGCGCCCTATCGCAGCTCGCGAACCCCGATGAAACCATCGAGGTCCCCAGCGTGGGGGATCGTCCACCGCGCCGCCTGGCGCGCCAGACCCTCGCCGAGATCGTCGAACCGCGTTACGAGGAACTGTTCGGGCTGATCCGCGATGAACTGCGCCGCGCGGGACTGGAAGAGCAGGTGGCCACCGGCATCGTGCTCACCGGCGGCAGCGCCAAGATGGAAGGCGCGATCGAACTCGCCGAGGAAGTGTTTCACATGCCGGTGCGCTTAGGGGTGCCGCAATACGTCACGGGATTATCCGAGGTGGTGAGCAACCCCATCCATGCCACGGGCGTGGGTCTGTTGCTGTACGCCAAAAGCAATTTAGAGGTGCAGCGCACGCAAGCGCCGCTGCTCGCGGGCGGCATGAAGAGCTTGCTGGAACGAATGAAAGCCTGGTTTCAGGGCAATTTCTGATTAATTTTTAAAGATAACGCAAGGAGAACTGGAATGTTCGAACTGATGGATTCTTATAGTCAAAGCGCCGTCATCAAGGTGCTGGGCGTGGGCGGCGGTGGCGGCAACGCTGTCTCACACATGGTTCAAGCCGGCCTCGAAGGCGTGGACTTCATTTGCATCAACACCGACGCACAGGCGCTGAAGCACTCCAAGGTGCGCACCGCTTTGCAGATCGGCTGCAACATCACCAAGGGCCTGGGTGCAGGCGCCGATCCCGAAGTGGGCCGCCAGGCGGCAATGGAAGATCGTGATCGCATCATCGAGCTGATCGAGGGTTGCGACATGCTGTTCATCACCGCCGGCATGGGCGGCGGCACGGGTACGGGAGCCGCGCCGGTGGTGGCGCAAGTGGCCAAGGAACTCGGCATTCTCACCGTCGCCGTGGTGACCAAGCCTTTCGAAATGGAGGGCAACAAGCGTTCCCGCGTCGCCGACCAGGGCATGCTGGAATTGTCCAAGTATGTGGATTCGCTGATCACGATTCCGAATCAAAAACTGCTGTCGGTGCTGGGTAGCAGCACGACGCTGCTCGATGCCTTCAAGGCAGCGAACACGGTGCTGCAAGGAGCGGTGCAGGGTATCGCGGAACTGATCACGCGGCCGGGTCTCATCAACGTCGACTTCGCAGACGTTCGCACGGTGATGTCGGAAACCGGCATGGCCATGATGGGTTCGGGCACCGCGTCGGGCGACGATCGTGCGCGGGAAGCGGCCGAGGCGGCCATTTCCAGTCCCCTGCTCGAGGACATCAATCTCTCGGGCGCTCAAGGGATACTGGTCAATGTCACCGCGGGCATGGACTTGTCGATCGGCGAATTCCAGGAAGTGGGCAACGTCATCAAGCAGTTCGCCTCGGATGATGCGACCGTGGTCGTGGGTACGGTGATCGATCCTGAGATGGCAAGCCAGATTCGCGTCACCGTCGTGGCGACCGGTTTGGGCAAGCCCGTAGCAAGGGCCGCGCCACAGCCGGTAGCGGCCGCAGCGCACGCGCCGCCGCTCACCATGCGGGTGATCCGCCAACGGTCGCCGATGGCACCCACCGACTACGCCATGTTGGACAAGCCGACGGTGCAGCGGCAGCGCGCGGTAGGCGATGGTTTGCGCGCCGAAGTCGATTCGGAGGATTTGCTGGATATTCCGGCTTTCTTGCGACGACAGGCTGATTGAAGCGCTGACGCGCCTGTTCAACGGGGCCCCGGAAGGCCCCGTGTGATAACGGCGTGGGGGGAGGCGCTCGATTGGGCGTGGTCGCCGCGTATGCCGCTGCGTATGCGCTGCGCGCAACGGTCGGCGGAGCGGGGCGACGAGTATTAGCTTTACAGTTCGACATTCCAGGATTTGGCGTCCGGAGATTGGACATTCCGGGCGCCGGTTTGGTCGAGAAATGTGAAGACGCGAACTTAGGAGAGCGTCGGGTGGTCGGACGGTTGTCTCGTTGCGTCAGGGCAATTTTCAGTTTCAAGCCAGGGTGTACCCTGTGGTACCTTTGGCACATAACATAGTCCGGTTTCACTTAATGCTGAATCAAAGAACACTGAAGAATTCGATTCGTGCCACCGGGGTCGGGCTGCATACGGGCAAGAAGGTCCTCATGACCCTGCGCCCCGCATTGCCGGATACCGGCATTGTGTTTCGCCGCACCGACTTGGATCACCCGGTGGATATTCGTGCGCACGCTGAGAATGTCGGCGACACGATGATGGGGACGACCCTGCATCGCGGCGAGGTCAAGGTATCCACGGTCGAACACTTGCTGTCCGCATTGGCAGGATTGGGTATCGACAATGCGCTGGTGGAAGTGAGCGCAGGCGAAGTGCCCATCATGGACGGCAGCGCCGGACCCTTTGTGTTTCTGCTGCAATCTGCGGGCATCGAGGAGCAAAAAGTACCGAAACGCTTCATCCGCATTCTGGAAGCGCTGCAGGTGGACGATGGCGACAAGTGGGCGCGCTTTGATCCGTATGACGGATTCAAAGTGAATTTTGAAATCGAATTCAATCACCCCACCTTCAAAAAGCACTCGCAAGTGGCTTCCATGGATTTTTCCACGACCTCGTTTTTACGCGAGATCAGCCGTGCGCGGACCTTTGGGTTCATGCGCGACTTGGAGAGCCTGCGCGCGCGCAATCTGGCATTGGGCGGCAACATGGACAATGCCATCGTGCTCGATGACTATCGGGTTTTAAACGAGGACGGCTTGCGCTACGAAGATGAGTTCGTGAAGCACAAGATTCTCGATGCCATCGGCGATTTGTACCTGTTGGGCCATAGCCTGATCGGTGAATTCAGCGGCTACAAGTCCGGGCATGCATTGAACAACAAGCTCCTGCGCTCCCTGATGGCCACGCAGAGTGCATGGCAGGAAGTCACCTTCGAGAGTCTCGCCGACGCGCCGATTTCCTATGTCGCGGCGGCGGCGGCGCGCGCTTAACGCGCGCTAAAGGTCTGAAGCGATCAAGCAGCCGCAATCGGCGGCACGACGCGAATTCGGACGGTCAAAATTTCCACTCCGGCCGACTTCGCCACCCGTGCTCGGAGGATTTCGGTGGAATATCTCAAGCGCGAGGCCCAAACGGCCCCCACCACCCCCACCGTCAGGCGACCTTGGGTTAGACCGGCGCTGGCCACGGCTTGCGCCAGTCGGGCCGGAAGCGCGGCGCGTACCTGGTCCAGGACCTGCGACCGCTCGGCAGACCGCTCTTTGAGCAGTGAAAGTCGCTTGCCACCTCCTGCCAGTAACTCGCTGAGACTCTTAGAGTTTCGCACTGCGGCAGGGCTCCAAGCCTCGGATTGACATGGAAAAACCGTGCGGAAATCCTTGTTTTGAGTCAGTTATCTGCATAGTCTACCCATACTGCTTGCGAGCAGCATCGATTGTCCGGGACGACATAATCCTTAAGTGAAGCATCGTGTCGGCATAGGAAGCTAAATCCATATGAATGTCATTTTTGTCGGCCGCAAGTCGGGCCGAGTGAAACAATTTGACCTGCGACATCCCGTGATTATGTCTGCTGCAGCATTGTTCGTGCTCGCGATCCTGGGAACGGCCTTCTCCATCGGTGTGGGTTTGGGCGCACGGCATGGTAGCGGCAATCCCCTCGATCAGCTTGGTAATTGGTCCGCGGAGCTGTTGCACCAAAAGGCGCAGCTCGAGGACACCAAGCGGGTCCTGCAGGAGAAGGTCAACGCTCTGGCGATGCGCGTGGGCCAAATGAATGCCAACGTGATCCGCTTAGACGCCCTCGGCAAGCGCTTGACCCGTATGGCAAATCTGGACGACGGCGAATTCGATTTCGGCCACCCGCCGGCCATCGGTGGCGCAGACAGCGGCGCGGACGGGCAGCCCGCCCAGATTCCCAGTCTCACCGCCATGGTCGATGACTTGCAGTCCCAGCTCTCGAGCCGCGAACAGCAGCTGGGTGTCCTGGAAAACATGATTTTGAACCGTGAGCTGAATAAACAGGTGTACCCCGAAGGCAGACCGGTGCAAGAGGGCTGGATTTCCTCCTATTTCGGGCGCCGGGCAGACCCGTTTACCGGCTATTCCGCAATGCACAAGGGTTTGGATTTCGCCGGTCAGGAAGGCTCCAAGATAACGGCCGTGGCGGCCGGCATCGTCACCTTCGCCGGGGACCGCTCAGGGTATGGCGAAATGGTGGAAATCAACCACGGCAACGGGTTGGCCACGCGCTACTGTCACAATGAAAAACTGCTGGTGAAGCAGGGCGACATGATCCGCAAAGGCCAAGAGGTGGCTTTGATGGGTTCCACCGGTCACTCCACGGGCCCGCATCTGCATTTCGAAGTTTTGAAAAACGGCAACCAGGTTGACCCCCTGCGCTTTGTCGGAGAGGATCGCTAACCCTCGATCCGCTAAACCTCGAGGCCCTTGAAAAAGGCCGCAGTCGAAACGATTTCCAGCTCTCCTGGTCTATCCGTACAATACCCAGTTTTCCTAAGGACTCCCTCGCGTGTGGAAGCTTCTGACGCAAGTATTTGGCAGCCGCAATCAGCGCCTCGTGAAGGAGCTGAGCCGGACTGTCGCAGCCATCAATGCCTTCGAGCCGGCCGTCAGCGCCCTCAAGGATGAACAATTTCCGGAGAAGACCCGCGAGCTCAAGGCGCGCTTTGCCGCAGGCACGCCGCTCGATGAATTGATTCCGGAGGCCTTTTCCCTGGTGCGCGAATCATCGCGCCGCAAATTGGGCATGCGCCACTTCGATGTGCAGCTGATCGGCGGCCTGGCCTTGAATGCCGGCAAGATCTCCGAGATGCGCACCGGTGAAGGCAAGACGCTGATGGCGACCCTGCCGGCGTACTTGAACGCCCTCACCGGCGAGGGCGTTCACGTGGTGACGGTCAATGAATACCTGGCGCAGCGCGATTCCGAATGGATGGGTCCGGTATTTCGTTTCTTGGGATTGGAGGTCGGCGTCATCAAGAACGCTCAGACGCCCGACGAGAAGCGCGCGGCCTATGCCTGCGACATCACCTACGGCACGAACAATGAATTCGGATTCGACTATTTGCGCGACAACCTGGCGTTTCGCCTCGAGGATCGCGTGCAGCGCAAGCTGTCATTCGCCGTCGTCGATGAAGTCGACTCGATCCTGATCGATGAGGCGCGAACGCCGCTGATCATTTCGGGACCGGCCGAAGAGAGCACCGAACTTTACATCAAGATCAACGCGCTGATCCCGCGCTTGGTCAAGCAAAAAGAGGAAAACGGCCCCGGCGATTTTGCCGTCGACGAGAAAACCAAGCAGGCCACCTTGACCGAGGACGGCCACGAAAAGGTCGAGCAGATGATGGCGGAACTCGGGCTGCTGCGCGAAGGCGAGAGTCTGTACGATGCCGCCAACATTCGACTGATGCATCACTTGAATGCGGCGCTGCGCGCACACTCGCTGTACAAGCGCGACGTCGAGTACATCGTGCGCCAGGGCGAGGTCATCATCGTCGATGAATTCACCGGCCGAACCATGCAGGGTCGGCGTTGGTCCGACGGCCTGCATCAGGCGGTGGAGGCCAAAGAGGGCGTGAAGGTCCGCGAGGAAAACCAAACCGTCGCGTCGATTACTTTCCAGAATTATTTCCGGCTGTATTCGAAGCTGTCCGGCATGACCGGCACCGCGGACACGGAGGCCTTCGAATTCCAGCAGATTTACGGCTTGGAAGTCGTGGTCATTCCGACCCACAAGCCGATGATCCGCCAGGATAAGTCGGATCTCGTGTTTCTCTCCGAGCAGGACAAGTTCCAAGCCATCCTCGAGGACATCCAGGATTGCGTGAAGCGCGGACAGCCGGTGTTGGTGGGCACTGCATCGATCGAAGCGTCCGAACGGATTGCCAAGCTGCTGCAGGGCGCGAAAATTCCGCACGAAGTCCTCAATGCCAAACAGCATGAGCGCGAGGCGCACATCGTCGCCGAAGCCGGCAGGCCTGGGGCCATCACGATCGCCACCAACATGGCCGGCCGCGGCACCGACATCGTGCTCGGCGGCAGTCCCCAAACCCAGATCGATGCCATCGAGAATCCCAACGAAGCGGACTTGAAGGGCATTCACACCGCCTGGCGCGAACGCCATGAGCAGGTGACCGCGGCTGGCGGCTTGCACATCATCGGCACGGAGCGCCACGAGTCGCGGCGCATCGACAACCAGCTGCGCGGCCGTTCGGGACGCCAGGGCGATCCAGGATCCAGCCGCTTCTATTTGTCTCTCGAAGACAATTTGATGCGCATTTTCGGCGACCCCACGCGCATGAAGGCGCTCATGACCCGCGTGGGCATGAAAGCGGGCGAAGCGATCGAAAGCGGCATGCTGACGCGCCAGATAGAACGCGCACAACGCAGAGTCGAGCAGCACAATTTCGATGCGCGCAAGCAATTGCTGGAATATGACGATGTGGCAAACGATCAGCGCCGCGTCATTTATCAGCAGCGCACCGACTTGATGGGCGCGGAAGACGTCGCCGAGGCGATCAAAGGCATTCGCGAGGATGTGGTCGCGCAGTTGGTGGATCAGTATGTTCCGGCCGGTGCGCCCGAGGAACAGTGGGACTCGAAGGGATTGGCGCAGGCGATCGAGCGTGATTTCGGCCCGAAACTGCCCATCGTCGATTGGATCAAGGCGGAAGAAGCCGGCGATGGTCAGGGCTTACGCAACAAAATTGTCAGCGCCCTGGAAGAGGCTTACACCCAGAAAGAGATCAATGTCGGACCGCAGGTGATGCGCTACATCGAAAAGGAAATCACGCTGCGCACACTCGATCAACATTGGCGGGAACATTTGGCGGCGATGGACTACATGCGCCAGGGAATTTACCTGCGCAGTTATGCGCAGAAGAATCCGAAGCAGGAATACAAGCGCGAAGCTTTCGAGCTGTTCTCCGGCATGTTGGATCGCATCAAATTCGACACCGTCACCACGGTCTCGAAGATTCAGGTGCGCAGTCAGGAAGAGGTCGAGCGCGAGGAACTGGAGCGGCAACAGCGGCTCGCACGTGCATTGCAGGCTCAGCATGCCGAAGCCGTTTCGCCCATTCAAGCGGTGCCCGGCATGGACGACCCGGGGCCCCCTGGTCCGGCATTGGGCGGCAATATCATGGAAATGGAGCCGCGTTCAGTTCCCGAGACGGCGGCACCCTTCGTCCGCGGCATGCCCAAAGTGGGCCGCAATGAACCCTGTCCCTGCGGCTCGGGGCGAAAGTACAAGCACTGTCACGGCACCTTGCAGCAAGCGAGCGGTTGAGCGCCAAAGACAGTCATACCGCCGGCCCTGCCGGCGTTCACGTCGTTGCCGCCGCGGTGATCGACCTTCAGGGGCGCGTGCTGATCGCACAACGCCCCGCCGGCAAGCACTTGGCGGGCGGCTGGGAATTTCCCGGCGGCAAGCTGGAGGCGGGCGAGGACCGCGGGGTCGGCCTCGCGCGCGAACTGCGCGAAGAACTCGGCATCACGATATCAACACCCCGGCCTTTGATCCGCGTGCGCCATGCCTACGACTACGGCGACGTGCTGATCGATATGTGGGTGGTGCGCAATTACAGCGGCGAGCCTTCGGGGTTGGACGGGCAGGCACTGCGTTGGGTGTCGCAGGAAGAGCTGGAGGCGGTGGAGCTGCTGCCGGCGGATGGACCTATCGTGGCGGCGTTGCGGTTGCCGGAGAGGCTGACGCAGGTGTCGACGGCTTACTACGCCGTCGGTGAGATCGGCGGCCCTGATGCCGGCGGCCGACTGCGCGGTGTGCTGTGTGCGGGTATGGCGGATGCGATGGCGGGAAGCGATGCCGGCGCGGACTTTTTAGTGCTGCGAAATGAACTGTCGCATACCGAAATCACGTCGTTGTGCGAGCTGGTGCCCGTGCCGGTGTATGTGCGGGGCCTAGTGCTCGGGAAGGCGTGGGAGATGGGAGCCACTGGAATCAATGAGATCGGTGACTAATCCCTGAGGAATCAGCGGGTTTGAGAAGCCGCGTGCACTGATTCCCGCCATGCTTTACGGATGTCTTCCCTGGGCAGAAAGCACGTGCGCACTCTCGCAAGTTTGGGAGCTCACCCAAGAGGCTTGGTCTTTCTTTCAAGGCGCGCATGCTGAACAAAGATTACAGAGAGATGTTGCAGTGCTTATTAGAAGAAAAGATTAGATTTCTTCTAGTCGGTGCTTACGCCGTTGCCGTGCACTACGGCTTTAGATTCTCATCGAAAAACCGCAGGATCATTCTATAGCCATGCCGCCCGTCGTTCTGGCGCATGAGCCCGTGCTTCGCGCCGGGATAGACCATCACGTCAAAGGGTTTGCTCAAGTCCTGCAGCTTGCGAAATAACTTGGTGCTGTTGAGGAACAAGACGTTGTCATCGGCCATGCCGTGCATGACCAAGAGTTTGCCCTTGAGATCCTTGGCGTAGGGCAGCACGGAGCTTGCCGCGTAGCCTAAGGCATTGTCCTGGGGGCGATCCAGGTAGCGCTCGGTGTAGTGCGTGTCGTACAGCGCGAAATCCGTGACCGGAGCGCCGGAGACGCCGGCGCGAAATACGGCGGGTGTTTTGAACATTAGATTCAGGGTCATGTAGCCGCCGTAGCTCCAGCCCCACACGCCGATGCGCTCAGGGTCCACGAAACCTTGGCTGCTAAGCCAACGCGCGCCCTGTACTTGGTCGGTGACTTCGACATCGCCCAATTTGCGGTGGATGGGCGCCTGGAATGCGGTGCCGCGAAAGGCGCTGCCGCGGTTGTCGAGTGCGAATACGACGTAGCCGGCACGGGTGAGAATCTGCGTAAACGAACTGCCGTGCCAACTGTTGAGTACTCGCTGAACACCGGGGCCGCCGTACACATCGACGATTGCGGGGTAACGTTTGCTCGGATCGAAATGCAGCGGCTTGAACAATTGGTAGTAAAGCGTCTGGCCATCCGCCGCCGTGAGCGTGCCGACTTCGGGGATGGCGTTATCCGCAAGATAGGGTGCGTCCGGATGTTGCGTGTCCAATCGATTCTCGAGAAGCCAGGCCTTGAGCGCGCCATCCTCCGAATGCAAACTCACCTGCGGCGGCTGGGTGCTGCTCGTGAAGTGATCGAGATAGAAACGTGCATCGGGCGACATGGCGATGCCGTGCACGCCATCATTCTGGGTGATTCGATGGACCTTGAGCGGATCTGCGGTGTCCAGCGAGGTGCTGTAAAGATGTCTCTCGGTCGGGCTCTTTTCAGTGGCCGTGAAATACACCGTGCGACTCTTTTCATCGATGCCCATGATGGCGCGTTTGCGAAAATCATCGACCACCCACTTGCCGGCCGTCAGCTGCCGGATCAAATGGCCCTCATAGTCATACAAATAGAGGTGCGTGTAGCCGTCACGGCTCGAGGCCCAGATAAACTCATGAGAATTCTTGAGGAACGACAGCTCGTCATTGAGATCGATCCACGTATTGCTGGTTTCGGTCAAAACCGTGCGCGTCGTGCCGGTATCGATATCGGCAAAGAGCAGATCCAGTTTGCGCTGATTGCGGCTCTCGCGCTGAATCGCCAACGTCTTGCCGTCCGGCAGCCAGTTCACCCTCGCCAGGTAAATATCCTGTTCCGGACCTAAGTCGACCCAGGTGACCGCGCCACTCGCGATATCGATGACGCCCACGCGGACCAGTACATTGGGTCCGCCGGTGGTGGGATAACGTTGAGCGAAGGTCGCGACATTGTCAGCCGCTATCTCGAATCGTTCGGTGACTTTGATGGGGGTTTCATCGACACGTGCAAAGGCAATGTGTTTGCCATCGGGCGCCCACCAATAACCGGTGCTGCGGTCCATTTCCTCCTGAGCGACGAATTCAGCCATGCCGTTCTTGACGGGGCCGCCGCCATCGGTGGTGAGCGCCTTTTCCCGCTTGGCAGCGATGTCATAGGTGAAGAGATTCTGCTCGCGCACATAGGCGACGTAGCCGCCGGCCGGCGAAACCGTGGCGTCGGTCGCAAAGCCGTGCGTGTCGATGAACTCCACCACCGGTTTCGTTTTTGGCTTGGCGAGTTGGTAGTAGAACAGCTTGCCGCTCAACGGAAAGAGCACGGCATCGCCCGCGGGGGCAAAGGTGTATTCCAAAATGCCCGACAGGGCTGCGGTTCTTTGCCGCTCGCGGCGGCCAAGTTCCTCGTCCGAGAGTTTTTCCTGTTTTGGCGCCAGCGCCTTCGAGTCGATGAGAACCCGGGCTTGCCCATCATGAATGTTGTACTCCCAAAGATCGAGCCGGTCCTTCTCGTCCGCCTTACCTTTGAGATAGGTGACGCGCGTGCCGTCGGGAGAGATTTTCAGGCCGATGATCGAGGGGCCCGCCAAGGCCGGCGCGTCGAACAAGCGATCGATGGTGAGTTCGGCGCCATTGGCCGCCGTGGCTACCGCGCACGCCACCAATGCCGGCGCCAGGTAGCGGCCCGAGTTACGCGAGTCCGTCATGGAATGTAAGCCCTATTCGTTGTGATAATTGTTGCGATTGGCAGTGTATTACAGTCGTATGAGCCTGTAGCAAACCTCGTGCAATTCGGTGAGCCCGCGCGCCTTAAGCCTGGGCTCGAGGTCCAATATTTCGTGCCTGCCCAGCTGCTCAATCGAGTAATGGTCCGCGTATAGCTTGTCGGTTTCATCGCGGGTCACCGGGAAGGGCGGCCCCCTCATTTGAGCTTCCGGGTATTCAACCGTGATCAGCAGAGTTTGGGTACCTGGGTTGGTCAGTGCCGTGAGGTGCTGCACGTATCGTGCGCGCAATGCCGGTGTCCAAGAAATTAACGATGCACGGTCGTAAACCGCGGACACCTTGCCGAGCAGTGCGGGGGTGAGCTTGAAGAAATCACCGCGCAACAGCGTGAGCCGCTCGGCCTCGTAGGCATCCAAATCGCCGAGCGGGCGACGCCTGGCAGGAATGCCGTTCTCCATGCAGAAGGCTTCCACCGCTACGGCTGAGAGTTCTATCCCAGTCACCCAATGGCCTTGATCGCGCAGCCACAGCAAGTCGAGACTCTTGCCGCCCAGGGGTACGAACACGGGGGTGTTGGCGGTCAATTTCAGCGCGGGCCAGTACGCTTGCAGATGCCGATCGACAGCCGATTGATGAAAACCGATCTGAGCCGTGCGCCAACGCTCCTGCCAGAACTCAGGCTGCACGCGCTGGGAGCCTGTCTGAGTATTCCGCGCGAGCCGCGTTGGCCTCTGCAAGGGAGCGGATGCAAGGCGCGCGGCGCCGGCCGTGGTTGATTCCACGGCCAAGCCGCGCAACGCCGCAGACGCCCCTTGCAGAGCCAACCCTGCGGGAGCGGACGGATT
>JALYIH010000035.1 GCA_030775865.1 Pseudomonadota bacterium
GACTATACTCGCGCCTCGTACGAGGACAACCCATTTGACCGAATCGGATCTTAAGGCCCCCGCCGCCGCACCCAAACCCTCCGCTGCCGCACTCAAGCCCCCCGTAGCCGCCCAGAAGCCTTACCGGGTTGTCTCACCCCATGGCGTTCGGACGGACCCCTATTACTGGCTGCGCGACGATGAGCGCACCAACCCGGAAGTGCTGGCGTACCTGAAAGAGGAAAATGCCTTTCGCGAACGCAGCATGGCGCACGCGAAGCCGCTGGAAAATGCGCTTTACGACGAAATCTATGCACGCCTCCGCCAAGACGATGCCACCGTGCCGTATCGAAAGAACGGCTATTGGTACAGCATTCGCTTCGAGCCCGGCAAGGAGCACCCGATTTTTGTGCGCCGCAAAACCTCTCTCGAGGCCCCCGAGGAGATCTTGCTGGACGCCAATGCGCATGCCGTCGGTCACGAGTACTACCGCGTCGGGGCCATGGAGATCTCGCCCGATTCGGCATGGCTGGCCTATTGCGAGGACACGGTGGGCCGGCGCCAATTCACGCTGCGTTTCAAAAATCTTCAGAGCAGCGAGATTCAGCCCATCGCCATCGCGGACGTCGAGCCTGACCTGGCGTGGGCCAACGACAATCGCACACTGCTTTACGTCGAGAAGGATCCGGAGACGCTGCTGGGCGTGTACGTCAAGAAGCATGTGCTCGGAGAGGACCCGAAGCACGATCAGCTGGTATTCGAGCAGACTGACCGAAGCTTCTACACCGGCGTGTCCAAGTCCAAATCGGATGCGTTCATTTTCATCCACATGGAAAGCACACTGTCCTCGGAGTGGCGCTACGCGAGCGCCGATGACTCACAACTACAGTTCGAGATTTTTTTGCCGCATGAGCCCAATCATGAATATGACATCGAGCATCTAGGGCGCGACTTCATCGTCAGGTCCAACTGGCAGGCCCGCAATTTCCGCCTGGCGCGCGCACCGATCGGTGGCAATTCCCAGCGTGGCGGCTGGATCGATTTGGTGGCGCATCGGGACGACACGTATATCGAGGAGTTCGATGTTTTCGACGCCTTTGTCGCGGTGTCGGTCCGCAGCGGCGGCCTGCGCAAGATCGGCATTCATCCTCTTTCCGGCGCTGCGGAATTCTTTATCGCCAGCGACGAGGCGGCCTACAGCACATCAATATCGGTCAACCCGGAATTGAACACCGAGATCGTGCGCTACGCTTACTCTTCCCTGACCACGCCGACGACGCTCTACGACTACAATGTTCGCACGCGCGAACAGGTACTGCTCAAGCGCGACCCGGTGCTGGGAAGTTTTGATCCCAAAGACTACGCCACGGAATTTTTCATGGCTCCGGCACGTGACGGTGGTGAAGTTCCGGTATCGCTGGTGTATCGCAATGGTTTCGCGCGCAATGGTTCGGCACCTTTGCTGCAATACGGCTACGGGGCCTATGGCTTATCCATGGACCCCAGCTTCTCATCGGCCCGCTTAAGTCTTCTCGATCGCGGCTTTGTCTATGCCATCGCGCATGTGCGTGGCGGCCAAGAGATGGGACGCGCCTGGTATGACACCGGACGGAAACTGCATAAGAAAAATTCCTTCAACGATTTTGTGGACGTGACGCGCGCGCTGGTGGAACGCCGCTACGCTGCCAAGGACAAAGTGTTTGCGATGGGAGGCAGCGCCGGCGGCTTGCTGATGGGGGCGATCGCCAACATGAGCGCCGAGGATTATCGCGGCATCGTCGCGCAGGTTCCGTTCGTGGATGTGGTCACCACCATGCTGGATGAGAGCATTCCACTGACCACCAACGAATACGACGAGTGGGGCGATCCGAAGGATCGCGAATACTACGACTACATGTTGTCGTACTCGCCGTACGACAATGTCGCCAGCCAGGCGTATCCGGCCATGTTCGTGACCACCGGCCTGTGGGACAGTCAAGTTCAATACTACGAGCCGGCCAAATGGGTGGCCAAGCTTCGCGCCCTGAAGTCAGACAACAATCGCTTGTTGTTGCATGTGGAGATGGATGCGGGCCATGGCGGAAAGTCCGGACGCTTCCAGCGATATCGGGAGATCGCGATGGAATACACCTTCTTGCTGGATGAGCTGGGTCTGAATTAACCAAGGCCTGATGGATCGGGCGTGCGTGCTTAAAAAAAAGGCGCCGCGAGCGGGGGGGGGGAAGCTTAAACCGCGGCGCCTCGGGTTTGACCCACGAATCTATGAAATCAGCTTGGCGGCGGACGCCTCCAGCCAGGCACCAAAAGTCAGTGCGGCATATCGAGCGGCAAGCCGCGAGGCGGAGGCCACCCGAGCGTCGATTCTTGCCAGAGCAAACTGGCCATCGCCGCGGCGAACCACCAGCGTGGCCTCACGACTGCCCTCGGCGCCAAGCAATGCAAAGATTTTCGATTGCATACGGTACCTGAAGCAAGCCGCATGCCAGGAAATATCTTGCTAAAAATCAATAGGTTACAAAGAAGCTCCAGCACCTCAAGTGACGTGAATTGTCCGGTGCTGACGCGCACCGCCACCCGGCATTGGTCAGGTGTCAGGAACCGCTTGGTTCAGAGCGCGACGTGAGTCTTAAGGATGCAGTGGCACGCAGGCCTGTGAGTGGGCCTTTAGCGTCTTGCATATCGAGTTTGCGCGCGCTTCGCTTAAGGAAGCGACCTGCAAACGGTACAGCGTGCCGGCAGCACCCTTCGTTGGCGAGACCTTGGGCGCCAGCCCCGCGAGCAGCTTGGGGTATTCTTTTTCCAGCTTTGCCCAGCGCTTATTTGCCGCGTCGGCGCCGGACTTGAATGCGCCGAGCTGAATTCCATAGGCACCTGAGGATTTTGACGGCGCTGCGCGCGCGCTCGGAGCGGCCGGCGCTTTCGCCGCGGCGGCCGTTTTCGGCGCACGCACAGGTTTCGGCGCAGACTCGGGTTTCGGCGCAGACTCGGGTTTCGGTGCTGCGGCGGATTGTGGCGGCGTCCTGTCCGCGCCGGCGGGCGTGGTATTCGAGGGCGCGGATGCCAGCGTGAAGTTTTCGACGCGGATGCGGGCTTCCTCTGTCCACTTGCCCTCCGGGTATTGCTTCAAGAATGCTTGATACGCTTCAAGCGTGTCGGTATCGCGCGCTTTTTGCCAATCCCGTTCCTCGTAGAGTTCTTTGATGCGGGCCTGTGCCTGGGCCGTGAATTCGCTGCTCGGATACTTCTTCAAAAAAAGTTCGTAGGCGTCGGTGGTGTTCGCGGTGCGGGTTTTCTCCCAGTCGCTCTGTTGGCGGCTGCACCCTGACATGGCCAGTGCGGCAGTCAAAGACAATACCAAAAACACTTTATTGATGACCATGTTCACACTCTGCACGGGTTCTAAGAGGATGGTGCATTCTACGTCGGCGACGCCAAGCTCGTCACATCACGGAGTATGCCGATAGGATAATAAGTGACCATGACCGAAGAAAAACGCCGATTTCTGGACAGTAATTCGGCTACCCCGACTTTCATCGGCGCCAATTCGGTGTTCGTCGGCAATATCCGCGGCACGGGCCAATTCGTGGTTTCCGGCGAAGTGCACGGCGATGGCGAGTTGGAAGGGGCACTGAATCTGTCGGCCTCCGGCAGTTGGCACGGCCACGTTCGGGCGCACCAAGCGATCGTCGCGGGCAGCATCTTCGGCGGACTGAGTGTCAGGGATAAGCTGGAGATCGGCTACACAGCGGTCATCCGCGGCAAAGTCAGCGCGCGCACCGTGGCGATCGCCAAGGGCGCGATCGTGGATGGGGAAATCGAAGTGACCTCCGACAGCCCGGTGATGCTGTTCGAGGAAAAGCGCGACGCCAAATCCAGCGCCGACTGAAAAACCGCGCTGTTCGCGAATGGCGACAGACACGCAAAGTTGGTGTGTTCGAGCGTAATCACGCATCCTTGGAACCCAACGCCAACTCTCGAACCTCGAACTAAATGAAAGAATACGATGTGGTCATCATCGGCGGCGGCATTCACGGCGCCGGCGTACTTCAAGCAGCGGGGGCTGCGGGCCATAAGGCCTTGCTCATCGAGCGGCAGGCCCTGGCCAGCGGCACATCGAGCCGATCCAGCAAGCTGATTCACGGCGGACTGCGCTACCTGGAATCGGGTCAATTCGCATTGGTGCGCGAGAGCTTGCGCGAACGCGCCATTCATCTGCGCATCGCCTCCGAGCTCGTCGAACTTAAGCCATTTTTCATTCCGGTGTACCGCGACACCCGCCGCCGGCCGTGGCAGCTGAAGATCGGATTGTGGATGTATGCGCTGCTCGGCGGCTTCGATGCGGCCACGCGCTTCGGCAGCGTACCTAAGTCTATGTGGTCCCAACTCGATGGCTTGAAGACACAGGATCTGGATGCGGTGATTCGTTATCACGATGCGCAAACCAACGATGCCTTGCTGACGCGCGCGGTGGTCAAATCCGCGCTGGGATTGGGTGCGGAGCTTGCGATGCCTGCGCGATTCACGCGAGCGGCTTTGAGCGAGGAAGGGGTGACGGTGAGTTACACCATGGCCGCCTCGAGCATCGAGGTCAAGGCTCGGGTGCTCGTCAATGCCGCGGGCCCGTGGGCAACCCAAGTGGCGCGCACCGTCGAGCCTGCCATCGCGGTTCCGGACGTGGATCTGGTTCAGGGCACGCACATCGTCATTCCGCATCCCGTGACGGCGGGCATCTACTATGTCGAAAGTCCGACCGATGGACGCGCGGTGTTCGTCATGCCCTGGGCCGGCGGCACATTGGTCGGTACCACCGAGACTCCGTATCACGGCGATCCAGACCTGGTGCATCCGCTGCCGGAGGAAGAAGAATATCTGCTGGCGGTCGTACGCCATTATTTTCCGGCGTTGAGCAGCCTGACACGCCACGACATCACGGAGCGGTTCGCCGGACTTCGCGTACTGCCCGCCGCCACGCAAGCGGCCTTCGACCGGTCGCGTGAGACCATATTCACCACGGATCGAGACGCACGCCCGCGCGTTCTTTGCATCTATGGCGGCAAACTGACCGGGTGGCGCGCGGCCGCAGCCCATGTGATGCAGCGCATCAGCTCCTCCCTGCCGGCAGCGGTCAAGCGAGCTGAAACGGACCTGTTGATTTTGAGGAGACCGACATGAAGAAGAATGGCGTGGGGCTGATCGCATTGGCGTTGTTCGCGACGCTGTCGCATGCGGAGGACTATCTGAGTCCGACCGAGGAGCGCGTTCGCTTATCGCTGGGTGTCGTGCGCTATTCGAACCAGACCGACCTGAAAATCGACAGCCAGGCCGGTGTCCCCGGCACATCGTTCAAGGCCGAGGATCAATTTGGATTGGACAAGTCCGACTACGAGGCGAAAATCCAAGCCCTGGTGCGCGTCGGCGAGCGGCATCGGTTGCGATTCGACTATTTTTCGCTGGACCGCTCCGCCCAGACCACGGTGAACCAACCCATCGTGTTTCGCGATGTGGTATTGCAGCCCGGCGATCCCTTAAGTTCAGACCTGTCGATCCGCACGTTCGGCATCACGTACGGATATTCTTTTCTGCACAGCGATCGATACGAAGTGGCGGCCACGTTGGGCGTCAACGACACCGACATTTCCGCGCGGGCGCGTGTGCAGACGCAGGCCAGGCATGTAGATCAGACCGAAGATAAGGCCGGCCCTCTTCCGACGTTGGGACTCGACGCAACCTATGTGGTGAGCAAGCGCTTTTACTTCGACGGCCGCGCCCAGTATGTCACAGCACACATCGATCACCTGGATGGTTCTTTGGGCATTTACGAACTGGATGTCCTATACCGGCTGCGTCCCAATATCTCCTTCGCGGCAGGCTACTCCTCCCTGCGTGCGCATCTCGCATCCAGACAGCCCAGGCAATCGGGACTGTTCAACTTCAATTCAAGCGGGCCTGAAATTTTCCTCAGGGTCGCTTTCTGAGCCGGACGGCGCTGCAATCGGATTGCCGACCACGGCGTGCCAACTACTGATTGCCGGCTACGGCGTGCTGGATTCGGCGGAGAATTCGACTCGATTGTTGGCCGCGGCGGCGCGATTCCACTCACCCGCCGTGAGGCTTTCGGTCCGCGTCGGGTATGGGGTGGCGGCGTGCGTGGTACCGGTGCTTTCGAGCGCAACGGTGATCGCGCCTGAGGTGCGTTGACGCACGCCTGCAACCAAATTCGCAAATGCCAGCGACTGGCGCTGCTGGCCCGACAGCGCCTCGTCCAGGGGATTGCCGATCATGTCGCAGCGGTTGATGGGCAGTGCGGGCGGCGCGGGTACGTAACCATCGGTGGCATTGCCGCTGAGACAATACAGCCCCGCTGAACTCGCAATCTTCACGACTCCGTGAAACCCCTGGGCTTCGAGTTTCGTCAACATATCGCGCAGCACATCCAGACGGCTGCGATCGAAGGCGATCTCTCCGTAAGGTACGGACTCGACCCGGGCCGCCACTGCCGCACCCCCCGCGCCGGCGGGCACCGCGGCTACCGTGCTCAAGTTTGCCGTCGAGAGCGCGCCGGTAAGGTCCTTGACCGCGGCGGCAAGATCTACGCGCGCGCGTTGCAATTCGGCATTTGCAGATTGGAGTCCCGCGATTTCCGCATGCGCGCGCGCGAGTTCATTGCGCGAGGCCAACCAGTTCGCGGCGAATGCGAGGGCGACGGCGAATACGGCCAGTATCGCGGTCACCCAGGGCCATACAGGCGTGGGCGGTTTGGGCGGCGGCGCAATCGGATCAGCACCCTGGATGGGTATGGAGCTGCGCACATCGCTGATGATGCGCGTGGAAAAGCTATCGAGGCTTGCGACGATAAAACGGCGAATGTCCACCGCCTGGTCCTTCACCGCCGCTTCAACCCGCCGTCCCCAATCGATGGCGCCGCCTGCCGGGGGCTTAAGCTGGGGCGGCCGCTCGACCGCGATGCCAGAGTCCAGCTCCACCGGCTGCAATGCAGGCTCCGCCATGTCGCGCCGATCCGGCAACAAGTGCAGTTCGTACAATACCTTCGACACGTCGACAGGCCGAACTTGCTTGGGCAAGACGCCCATCGCGCCCAGGGCGCGCGCCTGACCGACGTACAGCTCGCCCTCCTGCGAGGTGTACATCATGATCGGGATCATGGCCGTCTGCGGATTTCCCTTGATCGCCTGCACCGCTTGCAGGCCATCCATTCCCGGCATGAGATGGTCCATGAAAATCGCATCGGGTCGATTGGTCTTCAGATATTCAAGGGCCTGCTCGGCCGACTCGGCCATGTCGACTTCGATGTCGTACTTCTCGAGCATGCGGCTTAGGATGACACGAGCCGACTTTGAGTCGTCGACGACCAATGCGCTTTTGCGAGCCATGAGATTAGTGTAGCGCAGTCCTGTAAAGCGCCGGTCGCCGCGCCATTCCGTCGCGAATTCGCGACGAGAACGCGCGTCCTCGGCCGTTGCCAGGAGCCTAGGCGTTGGGCTTCAGGGCGATCTGCGCAAACTTACGCCGGATCAGCGCTCTGCGATTCCTTGTTCTGAGAAATCCACGTCAACGCGGATTCGACATCGGCGAGTTCGCTGGCGGTGAAGCCTTCGATCCGTACGCCGGTGGCTTCCGCCTTCTTCTTGGCGAGTTCCGCGGCCGCCACGGAATGTACCCACACCAAACCGCGGCGCACTTTGGCCGTAAATTTTTGCTGCTTTTCTTCGGTCATTTACCCACTCCTTAAAAATAGCTACCGCAGTCTACGGTGCCGCGATGGCGCGGTCCATTCGCGCACTGTAGTTGTTGAGAGCGCGGGAGACCACTCCTATGTATTGGTTGGCCTCATCCCAGCGCCGCTCTTCGATGGCCTCACGAATTCCCGGCAGGGTCTTGACGCCATATCCGGTATGCGCTCCCGGCGCATAGATCATGTGCTGATACCATTCTCGACCCGGCAAACCATGCGAATCCGTCAAGCTTTGTTCCAGGATCGTGAGGGTCGAATTCACGCGTTCTCTTGCGGCGCTGCTGGCCGGATCGTTGGCGGCATCGAGGCGCGCATATTCCCTGTCGAACGCCTTGGCGCTCTGTTCCAGTTTGGTAACCGCATTATCCAGCTCGGCAAAATTAAGGTGCGGCACGTCGGCCACTCGCGGCGGCGGCGCGCGCGGGTAGTCCGGATTCGTGGTCAGTTTGTAGGACTCGTCGTCCAGCAGCTTGGCGAGTTCGAGCGTCTTGGTGCGCATGGAATCGGCGAGCTTGTGGAGTTCGTCATTGTATGCGGCGACCGAAGCGGCGAAATCGCTTTCACGCGCCGGAATCATTTCCGCCTGCGACGCTCTCAGCATGATTCGGCCCGCCGTTTTTGCCAAGGCCACCCCGTACTCGAAGGTGGGGTCGACAAAGCGGCGAAAGTGATCGAATGAATCGTAGGCTGAGTGGTACACGCCGTACTGCGTTTCACCCTCGAAGCCGAGATTGACGGCGTTGATGCCCAGGTGCTGCAGGAAAGGCGTGTAGTCGGAGCCTGATCCCAGTGCGCCGAGCTGCAGGTCGCTGCTCGCGCCGCCTCGCGCCGCATCGCCTTGGGCCCCAGAGTCGTAATTCGTGACGCGCCGGTGGGCCAGCGATCGCGCCAGCACGCTGGCGCCGGTTTCGGGATCCTTCACGTCCCGCGCCACTTCGCTCAAGAAGTGCTGCAAGGCATGGCTGCCTTCCGCCTGCAAAAAACCGCGGCCATTGGTATCGGAATTGACGTACAGCACGGCCTTGACCTTGAGTTCCGCGGCATGTTGCTCGGCCCACTCGGTGGAGCCCAGCAGACCCGGCTCCTCGCCGTCCCAACTGCTGTAAACCAGCGTGCGGCGCGGACGCCAGCCATCCTTCACCAGTTTGCCGATGGATTTCGCTTCGGCCATGAGCGCCACCTGTCCGGCCAACGGATCCATGGCGCCGAAAACCCATCCATCGTGATGGTTGCCGCGAATGATCCATCGGTCGGGTTCTTCGCTGCCTTTGATCTTGGCGATCACATCGTAGATCGGCTTCTGATTCCATTCGGACAAGACCTTCATGTGGACTTGGGCAGGACCAGGACCTATGTGGTAGGCCATTGGCAACCCGCCGCGCCATCCGGCCGGTGCGACGCGACCGCCCAGGGCGGCGAGCAGGGGCTCTGCATCGGCGTAAGAAATGGGCAGCACCGGAATTTTCAACAATGTCTTGGCATCTTTGAGCGCCAGCCGCTTGGCTCCCGGAACCGCCCCCACGCCGGGCGTCAACGGATCGCCGCTGTACAAGGTGAGATCCTGTACCGAGCCGCGCTGCACCGCGTCGCGCGGACGAAAGCCGCCTTTCGGGTAGGTGTCGCCCTGCCCATAACCATCATCGCGCGGATCCGAGTAAATCAAGCAGCCCACGGCACCGTGTTCGTACGCCAGCTTAGGTTTAAGGCCCCGCCAGCCGCCGCCATACCGGGTCAACACGATGCGTCCTTTGACGCTCACGCCTTGGCGTTCGAGTTCTTTGTAGTCGTCCGGCATGCCTTGGTTGACGTAGACCAGTTCCGCGGTCACGTCCCCGTCCGCGCCGTACACGTTGTAGGGCGGCAGTTCGTCCTTCGTCTGGGTCGATGTGCTGTCCCCCTCGATGGGCGGCTCGCTCAATCGCGCTTTGAAATGAGTCGGGGCAATGAGCTCCACCGACACCTCGCGCGGTGTGGGGTACAGCACGGAGAATGTTTCGATCGCGGCATCCCAGCCCCACTCGCGAAACTTCGCGAGTTGAAATTCCGCGTTGGCCTTGTCATGCGCCGAACCCACATGGTTGGGCGCGGAAGACATCTGCCGCATCCAGCCGCGCAGGTCCGCGGCCGACAAGTCGGCATCGAAGCGCTGTTCCAACTGCATCTCGGCGGCCGCCGCGCTGCTTGAAAACCCTTCGAGTTCATTGGTGCCCGCGGGCGCATCGGCCGCGACTGCCACGGCGACAATCAGGCCGGCAATTCCGGCGATGAACGCGCTTGAGACCCGCGAAATCGTAACTACCACTTGCTTCTCCAGGAGCTATTCGCGGATGCCGGTGCCGCGGTTCAACAGGGTTACGGCCAGTGCAAACATCACGGCGGCGGCGGAAATCATGATGGCATAGGCCAATCTCAAATCGACGTCCGAGGTGCCGAGAAAGCCAAAGCGAAATGCGCTCACCATGTACAAAATGGGGTTGGCATTCGAGGCCACATGCGCCCAGGACGGCAGCATGGTTACCGAATAAAACACGCCCCCCAGATACGTGAGCGGGGTGAGGACGAACGTCGGGAACCAGGAAATCTGGTCGAAATTCTTGGCGAATAACGCGTTGATGAGTCCGCCCAGCGCAAAGATGAAACTCGTCAGGAATGCCGCGGTGATGATCGCCGGCACGTGCGTAATGGACAGATGCGTGAAGAACAGCGAAATGATCGTCACCACCGCTCCGACCAGAACGCCGCGCAGCACGCCGCCCATGGTGTAGCCGGCGACGATGAGCCAATTCGGCAGAGGCGACACCAACAGCTCCTCGATGTGTTTGCCGAATTTTGCACCGAAGAAGGATGACACCACATTGCCGTAGGACGTCTGGATCACGTTCATCATGATGATGCCGGGGGCCATGAACTGCATGTAATCGTAGCCACCCACCTGACCGACGCGCCTGCCGATCAAGCTGCCGAAAATGACGAAGTACAGCGTGGCGGTGACGGCGGGCGGCACGATGGTCTGCCCCCAGATGCGCACGATGCGGCTGAATTCACGGATGATGATGGTCTTGAAGCCGATCCAGTCGGTGAGCGCACGGGACGTAGGCATCAGGAGGCCTTCGCAGCCGCGGCGGTCTTGACGCTGCCGTCAACCAAGCGGATGAACAATTCCTCGAGTCGATTGACCTTGTTGCGCATGCTGTTGACCGCGATTCCCTGCGCCGAAAGCTGCGCAAATATGTCGTTCAAGCTTTGCGTTTTCGACATCTCGATTTCCAAGGTGTGATCGCCCGACAGCACGGCCGTGAAGCCGTTGAGCTGCGGCGCCACGGAGCGCGAATCGCGCAAATTGAACACGAACACTTCTGTTTGCAGCTTACGCAGCACATTCGTCATGCTGTCGCGCTCGATGATGTTGCCGCCCTCGATGATGGCGATGTGGCGGCACAGATTCTCGGCCTCTTCGAGATAGTGCGTCGTCAGAATGATGGTCGTTCCCTGTTCGTTGATATTGCGCAGAAACTCCCACATCGAGCGGCGGATTTCGATATCGACACCCGCGGTCGGCTCGTCCAGAATCAACAGGCGCGGCTCGTGCATCAAGGCGCGCGCAATCATGAGCCGCCGCTTCATGCCGCCGGACAATGCGCGCGCAATGGAGTTGCGCCGGTCCCAGAGCTGCAGTTGCCTGAGATATTTTTCCGCGCGCTGCTTCGCCAGCTGCCGCGGTATGCCGTAGAACCCCGCTTGATTCACCACGATGGTGAAAGGGGTCTCGAACATGTTGAAATTGATTTCCTGCGGCACCAAACCGATGCAGGATTTGGCCGCCTCCAACTCTCTGTCGATGTCGTGGCCGAAGACCTCGACCACGCCGCTGGTTTTGTTGACCAGCGAGGTGGTGATGCCGATCGCGGTGGTCTTGCCCGCACCGTTCGGACCGAGGAGTGCAAAAAAATCGCCCTCCTCGACCTCGAGGTCGATGGCTTTGAGCGCTTTGATGCCGTTTTTGTATACCTTGGTGAGCTGTCGGAGGACTAGGGCATGCATAAGAGCCGCGTAGCCTAAACCTCGCGAGGCTCGCTTGGCAATTGAGACGCAGCGGCAAGCTGCAGGCCGGACAGCTGCACGCGGCGCAGGACTCCGGGGTCGGGTCGGGCCGCCGCGTTGATCAAGGCGCTCCAGTAGGCGTTGCAGTGGCTCCATCTGGGGGTGAGATTGGGTGCTTCGGCGACCGCCAGCGCCGGCAGTTCGTCTACCGAGACGCGGCGAAAGGCATCTGCGGTGTTGGCCTGCATGCCGAGAAGCAGATGGGCGGTGAGGCCTGCGCTCGATGCAACGTGCCAGGCATAGAAGAGCGCCAGCCGTACGAAATCGACGGTGTCCTCGTCGGCATTGGGCTCGTCGGCGACCTTGAAGCCACCGGCCAGGCGGCCTCGCCAATGAGCATCGTCCTGAAAGCGCAGGTCGAACAAAGCGTACGGACAATCGGCCGCCGCCGCACGCTGCGAAGACGTTAGAGGCATGACGCGCACGCCCAAGGCGGGCGAGACGATGCCTTTACCGGCCAGATCGAGAAACCGGCGGTTCAGTCCGCGCATCGACATCAGGTGTTCGAGCGAAACGTGGGACTCCTGGACCCAATTGCCGATGAGCATGATCGCCTCCTTGCGTTCGTCTAGCGGTGGTTGCGAGGAGATTGCTTATTTCGCCGCAAAGGCAGCGGCAAATCTCGCCAGAACCTCTTGGCAACCAACCTAACTTTGTGATTAATTTCTGTCAAATTATTTTTGACCCGAAAACGCATGAATTGCAATGGGAGCCGACCATGAGAGTGTCCGACGATCGCTATACGAGAGACCGGCAGAAATTCGATCTTGCGCTGCGGCTCATCCGCCACGAAGCACGCACCTACACCATTCGCCAATGGACGGGCTTGAGCGACGATCGAATACGCAAGCTGTACCGAAGCTACGTTTTGGAGCACGATTCGCGCGCCGTCTTGCGCCATCGCGGCAAGTCGCCGCGGCAAGCGGCATTTTTCTTTCGCAATCCTGAACTCAATTTTCAAGCGGCGCAGCTCGCCAGCCTCTTTCTCATGTACGGGCTGGTCCACGGCAACTCTCATGGTGTCGAGCCGCGGTACCGTGTGGGTTCGCTCGAGTCAGGCGCGCTGCTGTGCCGCGCGTACGAGGCCTATCTGGAAATGCACAAGCCGGCGGGCATTTCATTCGAGCACGCATGGTTCCTGTTGCTGGCGCTGGCACGCCACGACGAGGTCGGCATTGCGCGCTGCGCAACATGCGGCGGCGTGCGCGTGCGGGACCTGCTGGCAAGGCACAGGCTTGCCTGCGGCAATTGCGACGGCGCGGCCACGGGGAATACTTAAGACAGCCTCTTAGGGCCTCCCCCTGCTAGAATCCCGAAGGATGCAGCCACGGAATATTCTGGCCGGTCCGTATGTGGACCGTGCCGCTCATTTGCGAAAGGATCCCGCATGGTTCGAAAGCGCATTGGCTGATGCACGCAGCCGCGCGCTTCCCGTCTGGAATTCGCGCAATCTGATCGTCGAGGGCGACACGCCGCGCGCGGCCCTGCTCGAGCTGTCCGCGATATCGGAGGATAAGCGCACCGCCAACGATCTGATCCTTCTGGGCCGATTCGGCGATGCGGATATTTTTACCTACGAGGCCCAAGGGCTGGAACCGCCGCAGCTGAAAGCCGGTACCCACTTCGAGGATTTGCGCATGGTCGCGGCCGTGTTGCCGGCCGAAGATGCGGGCTTGTTGGGATACGCGCGCGGCATGGTTTCATGGAGAGCGCGGCACCGATTCTGCGGTACCTGCGGCGCGCCGACGCTGGCTGCCAAAGGCGGACATGTTCTGGTGTGCACGAACCCTACCTGCCGCCACGAGCAATTTCCGCGCATCGATCCGGCCATCATTGTCTTGGTGACGCATGGCGGCCGGGCGTTGCTGGGACGCCAGGCGGCATGGCCCGTCGGGCGTTATTCCACCATTGCGGGCTTTGTCGAATTGGGAGAGTCGCTCGAGGATGCCGTCGCACGCGAAGTCTTCGAAGAGACCGGCATCCAAGTCGATCGGATCGAGTATCACTCCTCGCAGCCATGGCCCTTTCCGTCGTCTCTGATGCTGGGATTCACCGCCCATGCGCTAACGACGCAGATTCAGATGCGCGATGATGAGTTGGAAGACGCGCAATGGTTCACGCGCCAAGATATCGAGTCGGGCCGACCCATCGTGCCGCCGAACGTGTCGATTTCGTTTCGCCTGATCGAGCACTGGTTCAATGCCGGCGGAGAGAAGAAACTCAGCGAGGTTCACAAGGGCTCGTCCTGGCCCGCTGCTCGCTCATAGATAAAGCCCAGCCGGGAAACGCCGGCGGAGAAAGGCTAGCCGCGCTCCCAGTGGCCGGGCCGCATGCGCCAACCATCGCCTTGGCGCACCCACGCATGCCCGACCCAGTGATGTCCCGGGCGCCCGGCGGCCCAATGACCGCCCACCCACTCGTGACGGCCGCCGACCCAGCCCCAGTAACCCCCCACCCATACATAACCGGGTGCGGGCGCCACACCGACGACTTCGACGCGAGGAGGCGGCGGCGCCACCATCACGACACCGCCGACATAGTGGCCCTGGTCGGGGGCGATCACACACCCGGCCAGCGCCAGGCTGATGAGCAGGCCGAAGGCTAAAGCTGCGTTTACCCGGTTGAGCTGATTCATGCCTGCTACCGCTTCGCTTGAGAACGATGGGACTTTAACGCCTGTCGTCCCACACCGTTGACCCGAAGAGCGGCGAGCATACCGCCGTCGGTAGGAGCCCACCCGAGCGCGGCTTGGATTTGTCGTTGCGGCGGCGGGTCAGCTGTGGCGGATCATACGGAAAACCGGAACCCGGGCGAACGATGCGAGCCTTGAGCCGATACATGGCTTCGTCGGCCCGATGCAAGAGCTTCGCAGCGTTCTCGCCATGATGGGGATACATGGACTCGCCGATGGAGGCAGTCAATTGCTGCTGCTCGTTGCCTATCCAGTAGGGCAGCGATACACGCTCTCGAATCGCATCGGCAACGCGGCCCACCGGGAAAGGATCGGGCACGCCCGGCAACACCACGACGAATTCATCGCCGCCATACCGGCAGCAAATATCCCCGGTGCGCACGCGCGCGCAAATCCGAGTGGCCACCGTGGTGAGAATCTTGTCGCCCGCGGCATGTCCGTAGTTGTCGTTGATAGCCTTGAAGCCATTCAAGTCGATGAACAGCAACCCGACGTGCAGATCTTGCTGTACGGCATCACTGATCGCCGCCTCGAGCAACTCGAGCATCCGCCGCCGGTTGTACAGACCCGTCAGGCCGTCCCGATCCGCGAGTCTCTTGGTTTCGGCCTCGCGCGCTTTCAGCGCTGCCAGCTCACGCAATAGGTAGGCGTTGATGACGCGCAAGCTTTCGATCTCGCGCAGCTCCGCGGAGGTCCGGCGGCTGCGCGATGTTGAACCGGTATTGCGCGGCGCCCCGGGGTCGAGCGAAGCGTCGTGCGGAGCCACACAGGTCCGTGCATATGCCATAGTAGCTTTCCCGAATTCCTTAGTTCGAACATCGCCATTTTCGGCGATCTTGCGGGTTCTTCGGGATCGGGTCGGCCCTGATGTATATGTAAGACTCGACTGACCCGACAGCGTTCACCCCTCGGTTCCAGGAGCCCAAAAATGTCCTACACGGCAGATCCTCGAGTGTTGTTTGCGGCGGAGCGGACGTTGCTCGCCTGGCAGCGCACCGCCATTGCACTGATGGGATTTGGTTTCGTCGTCGAGCGGTTCGGGCTGTTCCTGCAAATGGTCGCGCACCAATCCGAGTCAGCGGCGCAGCGAAGCTTCTCCCTCGCGACCGGGGTTTTACTGTTGGTACTGGGCGCGGTCGTGGCGTTGATTTCGGCGCGGCAGTTTCGCCAGGTCGCCAAGGATTTGGATCCCGCGGTCGTGCCGCCGGGGTATTGGACGCAAGTCGGCGTTGTGCTCAATGTCATTATCGCGATGATTGCGTCGTTGTTTGCGCTGCATTTTCTCATCGCCGCCAGCGCTGCCGGTTAACGGCAAAACCAGGACTTGCCGCGTATTGCGGCGCAACAGACCAGTCATCACGTCAACGGCGCGGGCATTCTGCCGTTGATGGGGCATGATGCAAGCCGAAATCGCCGTGTTGCGCTTTGGAATGGGTGCCAAGCCGGGCGATTTGGCGGCTGCTGCCGGCGATCCCCGCGCCTGGCTCAAGGCGCAGATCAAGGGTGCTGCCCCACTGGCGGTCGATACGCCATTGGCGCCATCCGATCAAATTTTCGAAGGATGGCTCGCGGCGCGCGAACAGCGTCAGAGAATGAAAGCCTCGGCTGCGCAAGCCGCCGACGGCGCGCAGGTGGCCAACGCCATTCGTGAGGCCTATCAACCCCACTACCGCGCGCAGGTGCTGGCACGCGCTCAGAGCGCCGCGCTCACCACCCGGCCTTTTGCCGAGCGCCTGGTGCACTTCTGGTCCAATCATTTCGCCGTGTCCGCCGACAAAGGTGTGGTGTTCGGCTTGGCCGGCACGCTGGAGAACGAGGCCGTCAGGCCGCATGTTGCCGGCCGCTTCGTCGATCTCTTGACTGCCGTGGAGCAGCACCCCGCCATGATTGCGTTTCTCGACAATCAATACTCGGTGGGCAAGGATTCCATGGCCGCGCACTTCGCATCGCGAAGATTTGGCCCTGACCTCAACGCCGCCAATCGCCAGTTCGGCATCAATGAAAATTTAGCGCGAGAAATCCTCGAGCTGCACACCCTGGGCGTGAACGGCGGCTACAGCCAAGCCGACGTAACCGGTTTCGCGCAGGTCATCACCGGTTGGTCCATCGGCGGGGGCAAGGGCCGGCTTGCCGGTGGCGAGCCCGGCCGCTTTTATTTCCGCGACAATCTGCACCAGCCGGGTCCAAAGGTGCTCCTCGGCAAGACGTACACCGAGCAAGGCATACGCCAGGGCGAAGCGGTGCTGGCGGATTTGTCGCGAAGACCGGAAACGGCGCGCTTTATCGCCACCAAGTTGGTCCGCCATTTCATCGCGGACGATCCTCCGCCGGCGGCCGTGGATCGAGTCGCGCGCGTTTTCCTCAAGAGCGGCGGGGACCTGACCCAGGTGTACGCGGCCTTGATCGAATCGCCCGAGGCGTGGGAGAGCGATGCGCGCAAATTCAAGACACCCGAGGATTTCGTTTTTTCCACACTGAGGGCGCTGAATGTCTCGCCCGCTCAACCCGAAGAGGTGATTCGCACCTTCGAGATTCTGGGTCAGCGCCAATACACGCCGGGATCTCCGGCGGGGTGGCCGGACACCTCGAAGAGCTGGGATGGTTCCGATGCACTCATGCACCGCGTGCTATGGGCCTCGCGGGTGGGCGCCAAATACGAAAGCGGCGTGGAACCCGTTGATCTCGCGGCTTCCAGCCTGGGCGGGTACGCTCGCCCCGAAACATTGACGGCGCTGCGTCGCGCAACGACTTCGGGCCAAGCGGTGGCGCTGTTGCTGATGAGCCCCGAGTTTCAAAGGAGATGAACATGCAGCGCCTGTTTCGTGTGAATACCGGTCGGCGCCGCTTTCTGATGGGCGCAGGCGCGCTTGCGGCGAGCGCCACGATACCGAACGTTCTGTTCGCCCATACCGCAACCGCCTCGAGGTTGGTGGTGGTGATCTTGCGGGGCGCGCTCGACGGCTTGGCAGCTGTCCCCCCGCATGGGGATCCTGAATATGCGAGTCTGCGTCGCGAACTGGCGATCGACCCGCCGGGCGCCGCCGATGGCGCGCTGGCGCTCAACCATACGTTTGGTTTGCATCCGTCGCTTTCATACCTGCACGAGCGGTTCGCCGCGGGCGAGTTGATCGTATTCAACGCGGTCGCCTCACCCTACCGCGACCGATCGCATTTCGACGGTCAAAACGTGCTGGAGAATGGTCTGGCGAAGCCCATCGGCAGCGCCGATGGATGGCTCAATCGAGCGCTGGCCGCCCTGCCGCTTGGATCGGGACGGGCTGCGGATCGCGCGGTCGCCATCAGTCAGAATGTGCCCTTGATTCTGCGCGGCGAGGCGGCCGTCATTTCCAAATCCCCACAGGTCACACCGGATGTCGATGAGGATTTATTGGCACGCCTGGCGGACCTGTACTCCAAGGACGATTGGTTTTCAGCGCGTCTGAGCGAGGCGGCGCAAACCGAGAAAATGGTGGACGACACCGGAGATGCGGCCGCCAAGCAGTCCCCTCGCGCCGGATATCCGGATCGTGTCGCCGCGGTGGCTCATATGGCAGCCAACCTGATGCGCAGCGACGGCGGTCCGCAGATCGCCGTCATCGAGGCCGGCGGCTGGGACACCCACGCCAATCAAGGCGGCGCCAAAGGAATTCTTGCGGCAAGGTTAGGCGGCCTCGACAAAGCGCTAAAGTCACTGGCCGATGAATTGGGGCCATTGTGGCCGCAGACCGCCGTTCTGGTGGTCACGGAGTTTGGCCGAACGGCCGCCGTCAATGGCACGCACGGTACCGATCATGGAACGGGCGGTTGCGCCTTTCTCGTGGGCGGCGCCGTTCGCGGTGGGCAAGTGATTGCCGACTGGCCGGGCCTCCGCCGCACGGCACTGCTCGACAATCGCGACCTGCGCCCGACGCTCGATTTGCGCAGCGTATTCAAAGCCGTGCTCGACGAGCATATGCACGTCGATGCGAATACTCTGGCCAAACGAGTCTTCCCCGACAGCAGCGGCGCGCGCCCTCTACAAGGGCTGATACGCGCCTAACTGCTCCCCGGCAGAATCTACATTGCCGATGATTCCACGCCGGAATTCATTGCCGGAGGCATTTCTGGCTCCGAGGCCGGCATTGCAGGCGGTGCCATCGTTGCCTGGGTCATTGG
Source organism: Pseudomonadota bacterium (assembly GCA_030775865.1). Taxonomy (GTDB): domain Bacteria; phylum Pseudomonadota; class Gammaproteobacteria; order Steroidobacterales; family Steroidobacteraceae; genus Bog-1198. Next base: position 18,681 of record JALYIH010000035.1, read on the forward strand.
CGCAGGTCTCGGCTTCGGTGCGGCCTTCTTCGCAACGGCCTTCTTCGCAACGGGCTTCGGCGCTGCCGGCATCGCCTTCTTCTTTGGCGCTGCTTTTTTGACGGCCTTCTTTGCCTTTGCCGCTACCTTTTTCTTTGCCTTCATCGGCCGTGATTTCTTTTTTGCGGCGCTCTTCTTCGTGCGTGTGGCCGAACTGCGCTTGGCCTTCGCCACCGGACGCTTCGACTTGCGCTTCTTCGACTTGCTCTTTTTTGCCATGATCACTCTTCTCCTGAACATCGTTCGAACTCGCTGTGAGAGTAGCCCTGAAAAAGTCTGCTGTCATCTGTGAGTGAACACTGGAGTCGTTCGCACGGATTGCGTAGGCTGCTTTGGTGTCATCAACAGATCCCATTCGCCCGCTGAAAGATGTCTGGCTAAGACCCCGGCGCGTCTTTCGGGAATTGGCGACACGCCCAATCGGCGCCGCCGACTATTTGCTGGCGGCGACCCAGGGCATCGCGACCTCCATTATGGTGTATCGAACCCAATTGGCAGGATCCAACGCCGCAACGGCGGAGATACTCGGGAGTGCCTTTATTTTCGGCCCCCTGGCCGGAGTCATGAGCATGTATTTGTTTGCTGCCATCTACGCGCGTTTGGGCACACGGGCCGGCGGCAAGTCGGCGCGCAATCAGGTGTTCCATGTGCTCGCCTACGGCGGCATACCGGTGGCGGCATCGCTGGTCTTATGGATGTTCACCGCGCTGCTGGTCGGTGAGACTGCCGTGGTCGAAAGGCCCGGCGTCGAGATCGATGGGTTCGTGGCATTCGTGCTTCGAGTCCAGTTCGCATCCTACATGCTGTTACTGCTCTGGAGTTTCGTGCTCCAAGTGATGGGGTTCAGCGAGATCTTGGGGCTGGCCACGCGCAAGGCATTTGGCGTCTGGGTGTTGGGTCAACTCCTGGCGCTGCTCTTGACCCTGTTCTTGAGCGTTCTGATCGCCGTGCTATTCCCTTAGGATCGTGCCCAGCGCGGCGCCGTGATCTTATGAGCCTGGCAGGATATTGCCCGGCCCGGGGGTTGCCGCCTGGGCAGGATCCGCTGCAATGATGGGCGGCAGCGCCGGCGGCGGACTGTGCAGCCGCTCGATCACTGATTTTGCGACTTCCGCCGCCGACCGCATGGTCTCCGTCGATTTGCGGGGGCGTGGCTTCGCCGTGGGTCGCGCGGCGACGCGTGCAGGCTTCGCGGCCGGCGCGGGTTTGCGGACACTCGGCTTGGCCACGGCAATCCTGGCAACGGCAACCGGCTTCGACACGCGGCCGGACGGCAGGGCGGCCTCTGCCGCGTCCAGTTTTCTGCGCGCTTGTTTGGCGGCCTTTTTTTCGATCTTGAAGAGCTTCCGGGCTTGCTTCAGTTGTGCCTTTGCCGATCGGACCTGTTCCTTGGCGGCGGCGGCCCGGGCCGCCGCCTTGGAAGCCGCGGCCTTTAGCCTCTTCATCGTTGCCGGATGCGTTGCCATGAGGCCTTAGGGCAAAACGCGAAATAGAAATTGACGAATATCGGCGACTTCTTCGGCGCAGACGGCATGCGCCATGGGGTACTCATGCCACTCGACCGCGTAGCCGTGCGCTTTGAGAATGTCACGGGATCTCATGCCCAGCATCATGGGCACCGTGCCGTCCGCTTGTCCATGGGCCATGAATATCGGTGTAGCATCGTTCGCCGGGCTTCGCTCGGCATCGAAAGTGCTCTCGCGCGGCAAATAGCAGGACAGTGCCATCACTCCCGCCAGCTTTTCCGTCAGTCGCGGCACCGTGTACAGCGACACCGCACCTCCCTGGGAAAACCCCGCGAGCACGATGCGGCCGGCCGGGATGCCTCGCGTGACTTCCCGGGCGATCAGTTCGCGGATCTTTTGCTCGCTATCCTTGAAGCCCTCGGCGTCTTCTGCGGCCCGCCGCTCCAGCCCCACGATGTCGTACCAGGCTCGCATGCGCATTCCACTGTTGATGGTGACCGGGCGAACCGGGGCGTTTGGAAAAACGAACCGCCAGGCGCGCGCACCTCCCGACACCAGCTCCGGCACCATGGGTTCAAAATCATGCCCATCGGCGCCCAACCCATGCAGCCAAATCACCGCCGCGTTTGGTTTGGGCGCGGTTTCCACTTCAATAGTTTCCAGCATGTTCACTAATGTAGCAGGAAGCTGCGCGTCGAGGCCCGCGCGAACGGGTGCGGCGATTCGATATCATCGCCGCATGCCCATCACCTTGACCCATTTGCGCCGGTATGCGATTGCGCGCTCGCTGTTCAAGCCGACCACGCTCAAGCGCGCGATTCAGAAACTGGGATTCGTCCAGGCGGATCCCATCCGCGCGCCTGCCCGAGCGCAGGATCTGACCCTGCGCCATCGCGTCACTGGATATCGTGCGGGCGATCTCGAACGCCGCTACCCGAAGCTGGGATTGGAAGAGGATTTTTTCGTCAACTACGGGTTCTTGCCTCGCATTCATCACGCGCTGATGCATCCGCGCAGCGTGCGAATCAAATCCACGCCAGCTCGCGCCAGGCAGGTCGAGGCGGTCCTCGCTTTCGTGCGGGCACGCGGCGTCGTCCATCCGCGTGAAGTCGACGCGCATTTCTCGCACGGCAGGGTGACCAATTGGTTCGGTGGAATGTCGAACGCCAGCACTCAACTGCTGAACCTGATGCACTACCGCGGTCTCTTGCGGGTGGCCGGACGCGACAGCGGCACGCGCATCTATGTCGCGCGCGAAATAGAAGCGGCGCAGAATTCGAATCCCGCCGAGGCGGCAGAAGCGGCCGCGACATCGAAAATGGACGCGCTGGTGGATGTGATCGTCCGCAAGTACGCACCTCTCCCGGCAAACAGCCTCGGCTCTCTTGTGAACCGTTTGCAATACGGCGCGCCGCAGTGGGCGGCGCAACGCTCGGCGGCCCTGGCGAGCGCCAAGCAGCGCCTCGGCCACGCGCGGGTGGATGGCATCGAATGGTATTGGCCGGCCGAAGAGAACCCGTCGTCGCGGCGTTGGCGGCCGGACGACAGCGTGCGCCTGCTCACGCCCTTCGATCCGGTTGTCTGGGACCGGCGCCGCTTTGAGATCTTCTGGAACTGGGCCTATCGCTTCGAAGCTTACACGCCGGCCCCAAAACGCAAGCTGGGCTACTACGCGTTGCCGCTGCTGTGGCATGAACGAGTCATCGGCTGGGGCAATGTGTCGGTCGGCGGTGGACGATTGAAAGCGGTCTTCGGGTACACCGATGGCCATGCGCCGCGCAATCCTGCGTTCCGAGCGGGCCTCGACCATGAACTGAACCGGCTGCGAGAATTTTTGAAGATGGAAAACTGAAAGACGGAAACTGAACCGGCTTCCATTGGCTCGCAAGGCAACGCCCTCGCTGAAGCGAGGGCGTTGTGGATCGCGCAGTCAAACCTATTGCGGGTTGCGCGAGGCTGTCGCCGACGCCGCCCCTGCGGCATCGAACGACGTTGCGCCGTTCGAATGCTGCGCATCGGCCGCACCGGCGGCGTTAGCCGAAGCCGAGCCGCCGCCGGTCATGGCACTGGCACCGCCTGTGCCCGCAAGGCTCATCGAAGAAGCCGGCTTTTGCGCCGCTGCGGACGCCGGTGGGGCGGCAGTTGCGCCGGTGCTCTTGGCGGGCGGCGTGGCCTGCGTACGAGTGGGCTGCGCCTGAGTCGCGGCATTCACAGCACTCGATGCCTCAGGTTTCGTCGCCGAGGCCATGGATCCCAGCGAACCGGCCGCGTCAGCAGTTCCTGCGCCGGAGGTTTTGGAAACGCCGCCGGCAGTCTGAACCGCCGCATCGGTCGTCGCCGAACCCTCCTTGGTGACATTTGGGTTGGGAACATTCGGCTTTGGGACATTTGCGGCAGGGTGCAGCTTCGGCCTGTCGAGTGACCCGCCGATCGCGCCCTGGCCCTGGAATGCACCTTGACCCGACACGCCGCCGAAACGGTTCATTCCACCCATTTCACCGGCAAGTCCGCCGCCAAGTCCGCCACCCAAGTTACCGGCATAGGCGGGCGTGATGACTGCCAGCGCGCTCGCCACACTGACCGCCGCAATAATGTGTTTAGTGTTCATCGTTGATCTCCTGGTGACCGCTGCACAGCGCGCGGCCTTCACCGATTGATACGATCGGGCATCGGCATTTCTTCCATCGCGTATTCGGCACCCACCAACCCAAGGCCATATGTCAAATCGCGGCCGGGCGGTCCCAAGTCGATCGCCTGCTGGGCAAGTGCCTCCACGGCGGCGGCGCCGGCACTCAAGTCGGGTGCCGAAACGGTCTGTGCCAATAGCGCCGCAACGATCGGCGCGGCAAATGAGGTTCCCCGCACTGCCGAATACTTGCTGCCGATATCAGCCGCCACCATGTCCGCACCCGGTGCCGCAAACATCACTTGCCTGCCGCGCGCGGCCTCGATGAGCACGCGGCGATGCTTATCCACGCCGGTCACACCGATCACCCCCGGATAGGATGCCGGATATAGCGGTGGTGCCGCGGGCCCGTCATTTCCAACCGCGGCGACCAGCAAGTATCCGCGCGACATCAAGGCACGCACGATCTGAGCGAGCGCGACATTGTCCGGACCTACCAAGCTCACGTTGATCACCGCGACACGCTGCTGTGCCAGCCATGAAAAGGCGGCCGCGAGCGCATCGACGGCACCGCCGGTGGGGGCGTCGCAATAGACGTTCGCCGCATACAACTCTGCCCTTGGCAACACGCCGTGAAAGCCAGTGGCTCGACCCATCATCAATGACGCCACCGCGGTCCCGTGGGTGCTCGCCAGTATTCGATCTGCGCATCCCCAGGGATGAATGACTGTGTCATGAAACGCCGGATGCGCGATGTCCACACCGGAGTCAATCAATCCGACCCGCGGCGCTGCGTGATCGGTGCCGTTTGCACCGGCATTTTCGGGCGGCGTGTCAGTCGAAGCGAGCGCGGCCGGGGCCGGGGC
>JALYIH010000036.1 GCA_030775865.1 Pseudomonadota bacterium
GTGCAGTCTGTTCTCTGTGGTGTTGCATCTTTATCGGAGCGTCAAGATTTAGGAAAGAGAAAATGAAATTTGACGAAGCTACTTGACTCGCGGGAAAGTCCCTGTAGAGCGGTTTAGTCCATTGGCCGATAGCACGCACACGAATGAATTTCTAACGCTTGGCGTAGTACTTGACTCCCGGCAAACAGTCGAAGTCCGAATCCTGTGTCCAAAGCGTCGCGCGATGTCGCTGCGCGGTTGCGAGCATTACGCTATCCGCCATCGCTATCCCGTGCAGGATCGAAAGCCGCGCGGCTTCTATGGCCGTCGCCCGGTCGAGATCTACGACGCTCCCTTGTTCCATAACAGCGACGGCTCGCAACGCGTCGTCCTCACTGCGCTGCTGGCTAACGCGCTTGAACACCTCAAACAAGGACAAGGAGGGGACTAGAAGTGACCGCGTCGATTCGATTGGTTTTGCGAATACTGAAGCGTTAGGCCCGTCGGAGAAGTACTCGAGCCAAGCTGAGGAATCGACGACGTTCATACCCGATCGGAATCCCTCGGGACGTCGGTGTCAATTCCCTTGAGTGATCCGCGCGCAGATTTAGTCGGTCGCACCGGTACCAATTCGATCCGCCCCCTATACTCAATGGCATGCAGCTTCTCGCCCGGCCTGATCCCGAGCGCTTCACGAATCTTTGACGGAATGACGATCTGGTACTTTGAGGATACGGTTATAGTACTCATACAAATCTCCGATCGATCAAGATTACGTAAGACGGCTTTTCCAGAGTATCATGGCTCGCCTCCGGTGTCACCGCGATTGCATCGGCAGTTATGTGCAAAGTCGCATATCTGGAAGGCGTTCCTCCCTAACATTGATCGCAGCTAGCCCGGTCAGAGACTTATTGTTGCCGGGGTCTCGCGCACCGATGTATCCCTACGTAGCCGTACATGGCCCCACATACCGCGAAAATTCACACGCTAATCACACTTGGAGTCCGCCATCGCGCCAAAGCGTTTGTTTTTCGGCTCGGAATGTACCTTCCGTGTGGGTTCGATTCCCATCACCCGCTCCATTCCTAGGACTACCTCAGACGACGCTGGACAACTGGCAGACGCTCATTGCGTTCAGCTCCGGATTGCGCGCATTGCGCGAACGCGAGCCACGGGCCGGTGTTGGCGATTCCGATTCGCAGCATGCGCGCCGAAAATTGGGCTATCTCAAGACCAGGTTCTTATCGCGTCCTGGGTGCGGCTTGCAACTCAATTCGCACCTCGGGTCTCCTCGCATAATCTAAGGCGGTTCTGCCCTCCGCATCCGCCTCGCGGGTGTTCGCGCCGTGCTGTATCAGAAGCTTGCATATCTCGGCGTGCCCTGCGGCAGCAGCATACATGAGTGCCGTTCGGTGGCCGGTGCGCGGGGGTGGCGGATCCTCGTTGTAGCTGAATATAGGTTGCGGATTGAATACCGTCGGCGTCGCATAATCGACCAGAATCTGCGATTGCGCGAGTAGCATCCGCACCGCATCGACGTTGCTGTGATAGGCGGCAGCCATCATGACGGTGACTCCCTTTTCTGTCATGGAATTTGGATCAGCGCCGCGGTGCAGTAGCTCTGCCAGCGTGCCGTTGGCACCCACCGTCGCCGCATACAGCACGGCGGCACACGGGGTGTCGCCCTGCAGACCGTCGCGTCTCAGGAGCCCGGTGGCCAGATAGTCCTGGCGGTGCAAGATGGCTCGCAACATCGGCCCCGCCGTCCCCATACCGGCCCCTAGGCCAACCATTCTCTGATCGGAAATCGGCTGGCCCAGCTGCCCACCATGCTTCAGCAGCGCATCGATGAGTTCATGGTCCGCATCCGCCACGAGGCTGAGCGCGGTCGCGCCGTTATGATCGGTGCGGCTTGGATCCGCGCCGTGATCGAGCAGCAACAGCGCGAGCTCGCGGTCCGTCATTGCAAGATTAAGGGGCGGACCGCCCAAACAGTCGACGGGTCGCACGTGCGCCGTGCTGCAGGAACAGCATCGCGAGGGATCGCGATTGCTCGCCTCCCATCAGGATCGCGCAGAGCAACGGACGGCCATAGGGATCGCGGGCGTCGGGACTCGCGCCGGTCGTGAGCAGTTTCGAGACAATCCTGGCATCGCGACGCGCAATCGCGGGAGCGAGCCCCGCGTCGAGAGCCGAGGAATCGAGATGCCGAACCTCGAGGGCAAGGTCGAAGAAGTCATCGCGCCCGTTTGCGACCGCGGCAGCAAGGGGCGACCCGCCCGGGGTAGAGGCGCCGAGCTGGGCCCCGTGATCGAGCAGCAAGCGCGCAATGCGCATATCGCCATCGAATCGCGGTGTGGAAAGCAGCACGCCCAGGGCAGAATCCGGGTGCGTCGGATCGAGTACGCCGTCCGCGTCCGCGCCGGCATCGAGCAGCACATGGATCGTCGCCTCGAAGTCGCGTGGCGAGCGTTCCGAACGCCAGGCGAATGCGCCGGGAACGCCGTGCAACTGGATGGTGGTCTTGAGGCCAATGATCGCTACCGCAATCGGATGAACGTCCACGACCTCCACGGGACCCCGTACGCGGGCGCCGTGCTCGATCAACGCCCGCACGATCTGAGGCTGCGCACCCCGGCGGCCACATCGATCAGGCTGCTGCGCAAGTCGCTGCGCGACGGAGCGTTTACGTCGACGGTAGGAGAGTGCAGCAACCGCTGAACTTCCGCGAGATCGCCTTCATAGACCGCGGTAAACAGGCGTTCCTGATCGTTTTTTGGCACCGGACGCGGCGGTCTGGGGGAGAGCTGGAGTCCCGACATTGAGGCGGCGCCTCCCGCGGTCGTGGAATCTCCGGGTGAGGCCGCGGATCCCGTGATGACGGGCGGTTTGACGATCACCGTGGTCACCTTCACCTGGGGCGCGGTGATAGCAACCGGGCCGCCCATGTACTTTGCGGCGCCATCCCACACGCCGACAACCTGGTCGTCGACCTTGCATTGATCCGCCGCGGATCCCACTACGGGCGCGACTGCCAAAAATGCAAGCGCGGCACGCCACGACGTCTGTTTGATTGTCATCGACTGCCGCCCCGCTGACACCCAACTCGGAAGAAAAGTATGCCCGAGCGGGTGCTTGTGAACCCGTGCACATTCGGCATCTACAGGATCTCACGCCTACCGCGTGCCCGGCTCGGGCGCAGGACTGGCTGAGCCGTGCCCCTATGGCTCAGCGGGCACTCATCACCCGGCCGCTGTCGAATCGCACATACATGGAATCAGTGATATTGTTCGGAGAGCACGCATCCCCGCTTTGCCCGAGATTCACACGTACAGTCACACGTAGCAGTTCACAAAAATAAATTGTGTGATTCCCGCGCTCCACTCGTAGCGAGCGATCGCAGGTGGCTGGACATGACCCGAAGCAGGCCGAAAGTTGGGGTTCAAAACCGGAAGCGCACGAGGGCGTTCGACACGCGAGCCTTAGTTGCCTCTGACATCATGGGGAACGCACGGAAGAAGTCGGACCGGGTGAGCGCGGGGTTGCGCGAGCGCACATTGGCCGCCCATGACGCGGCACGGACCTCGTCGCCCCCAAGAGCATGGGCAGCGACTGCGATCAGCGCGATCAAAACGTGGGCGCCCGGTGCGCACGCAGCTCGTTCGGCCCAGCCCGCCGCCTCGGCGTCCTCGCCCATAACCATGTGCGTGAAGGCCCGGGTTGCGAGCATGGCGTAATACAGCGGATCAAGGGGGCTGAGGCGCATCGCAAGATCGACATGCCTGCGGCCGTCTAGGCCGCGTCCTGCAAGCGATTCGGTCCAGGCGCGAGCGTAGATGCCTTGCGCATAGTTCGGGCTGATGGTCGTTGCGCGCTCGAGCCACGCGAGGCTGCTTTCCAGGTCGCCCTCCAGCCAGAAAGTGCGACCCATCGTGAAATTAACGAACGGATCGATCGGGTCGAGCTCAAGGCCGCGCAGCGCGAAGCGCCGCGCCAGCGCGATCTCGCCTGCGAGATCGTCTGAGTGGCGCATGAAAGCCGTCTGAAAGTGGACGAAAGAAAGACCCGCATGGGCGCGTGCGAAGTTGGGATCCCGGCTAACCGCTTGCTGGAACAGAGCGGTAGCAGCAGCATTGTCTTTGCGGTTGAAGCGGTACATGTGCTGGAGGCCGAGGTGATAGGACGACCATGCATCGAGATTTTCGGTCACCGTGAGGCGCGCCAATGCAGCTTCGTGGAGCGGGATCTGGATTTCCAGGGCTGCGAGGATCCGTAAGCGGATGTCCTCGCGAATCTGATGCACATCGTCGATCGAGCCGGCAAAGTGTTCTGCCCAGATTACGCCGCCGTCTCGTGTGTCGATGAGTTCGACCGTCACAGTAAGACGCGCGCCGGCAATCTCCACCGTGCCGGATAGGCAATACCGCACGTCGAGTAGACGGCCGATCTCGCCTATGTCGGCGTCCGACCCGCGCAGGCGGAATGAGGACCCGCGCGCGGTGACGAACAGCCATCGCAGGCGCGACAGCTCGGTGATCAGTTCGTGGGGCAGGGCGTCTGCAATGGCCGCATAAAATCCCGCGGCTCCGATGAGGCGGAACGGCAGCACCGCGATGGACGGCCGGGAAGTATGGTCAGCCGACTGAACGGCCGGCTTCCTGCCTCCTTGGTCTGCGACTCCAGCCCGCGAGACCTTCGCGTCCGCTACGAAGCGGAAGCCCTGACGATGGATCGTCTTGATGAATTGCTGGGACTTGCCGTCATCGCCGAGAACCTTGCGCGCCGACTTGATTCGGCTGGCTACCGCCGCCTCAGAGACGACGCGCCCATCCCACACCTTCTCGATGATCTCATCCTTGGATACCAGACGCTCACGGTTGTCTACCAGCAACGCCAGCAATGCGAACACTTGCGGCTCGACGGAGCAGGTCTCGCCACCCGAACGAAGTTCCACCTTGGCTGTATCCAGCTCGAACGGGCCGAATCGATAAATCATGGGAGTCAGGATAGAACACCGTCGGGCAAACTCCCAGAAATCTCCATGCTTTCTCCATGCAGTCTTCAAGCAAGGGCATCGAGGGCGTGTTCAACTTGAATCACCAGCGGCGGAACGGTTCCGGCCGCAGTATTCAACTTTGAAGGAGAAATGACATGCCTCTCGTTACGATCGATGTGATCAAGGATGTTTTCACCCCCAAGCAGAAGCAGGACCTCATCGCTAAGGTAACTGCGGCGATGATCGAGGTCGAAGGCGAAAATATGCGCGGCGTCACCTGGGTTCGCGTCAATGAGTTCGAAAGTGGTGACTGGGCGATCGGCGGCAAGGCGCTGAAAACCTCCGACGTCCAGGCGCTGGCCGCCGGGAAAGCCGCTTAATCCTATGAAGCGTCTGAGCAGGTCAGAACGAGGGGCGGTGCTCGCATGAGGCCGCCAAGCGTTCGCTTGATCAAGTCGCCGGGTTGCCGATCGGAGCTCTACGACCGAAAGGCGCGAGCCCGGGACTTCGGACACCGATGTATCCCTACGTAGCCTTGCGTTGCCCCACATACTGCGAAAATTCACCCGCTAATCACACTTGGCATCAGCGTTCGCACGAAACCGCTTGTTTTCTAGTTCCGGCAGCGCCTTCCCCGTGGGTTCCATTCCCATCGCCCGCTCCACTCAAAGACTATGTCAGACGGGGAGCGCATGCCGCCCCGATTACCGCCATGAGTCGCCCGGTATGACGCGCTTCATGAACTCATCGAACATGGGAACTGTGAATGCGGTATCGCCGTGATTGGGGCTCCACACCATCCCCTTCGCAATTAGGGAGCTACGCGACGGTGCCAGTGATGAAACTGCCGCGTCGAATGAATCAGCTATATCGCCTGATCGATGCGGCCCCGAGCCCAGCTCAGCCATGGCACGAAGATATTTTTTCTCCTTTGGCGTGAGTCTGTCGAATCGCACCCGAAAGAAACTTTCGTCGAGAGCGGCAATCGCCGTGATCGTCGCCAGCTTTACGGCTTCCGGCAATATTGGTGATTGTTTGGCAGCGAGCCACGTATGGCTTCCCCACTCCTGCAGGAAGTACGCGTAGCCTTGCGTGACCTCAAGAATTAGGTCCATGGCCTCAGAAGTGATGCTTACGCTCTCGCCCAATAACGGCTTCTCGATCGCCAGTCTTGCGGGGTCAGGTGGTAGAGCTCCGACGGTCGGGAAATCGAACAACCTCTCGGCGTAGGATTTTGCGTTTCCCATCTGCCCTCGCAGCTGCGGGAGTCCGGCGCCAACCAGTACGACCGGAAGCCGTCGCTGTTCCGTACGGTGCATCGCCGTAATCAGGACGGCCAACTGAGGTTCCTGGACGTACTGTAATTCGTCAATGAAAATAGCCAGCGCCGTTTCCGCAGCCTTTGCGGCCAGACCCACTTGCTCGAACAGTGCCTGAAGGTCGTGCTCAAGGTCGCCATTGTCGGCGAGGCCCGGTTCCGGTTCATAGTCAAAACCGACCTCGATGTCGGCGTACGTCACCTTGAGCTTCTTGGCGAATCCTGCCAACGCGCGCAGTCCGCGCACCGCGAAATCCTTCGCCTTTTCAATCTGGCTGAGTCGCAGCAGTGCTTGCCGAAGCTGGGGCGCGAGTAACGAGGGAAGCGATCGTCCTTCCGGTGCCTCGATGCGCACGGTGTGGATGCCGGCCGCCTCAGCGTCCTCACGCACGCGATCAAGGAGCACGGTTTTCCCCACACCGCGCAGGCCCACGAGCATGGCGCTTTTGGCGGGGCGTCCGATGCGCGCTCGCTCGAGCGCTGTCCGGAGTGTGGCGCGCAGTTCATCTCTGCCGGCCAGCTCCGGTGGCGGAGTGCCAGCGCCAGGCGCAAAAGGGTTTCGTACGGAATCCATAGCGAATTATATCAATATTTGCGAAGTTATCAAATTTCGATAATACCCGTAACCTATGAATATATCGGAGGTGGGAGGGCTAAGGGCTAGGAAAATTCGTTGTCGTAGGACGCCCACGAGTTTCTTCAGGCCAGAGGCGCGCGAGTAATCACTTGCAAGCACCTTGTCCCCAATAGGTGTCGGTGTAAAACAGCACGGCATACCACTGGCGGTCTAAGCGACGGATTCGGACGACTTCACACGGCAAAGCCCCTGATTTAATCGGTGGGGGTGCCTCAGCCGCACCCGCCAGTGAGTCCGTCGGATCGAAGACCAGGAACACTGTCGTGTCTGCTCCAGCAAACCCCCAGCCGTCCCATTCGGCATGCTTCAGTTCTTCGCCAGGGGGTTGCGCAAGTACCCGGGCCTTGTAGCCACCCGACAGAAAAAGCCATCTGACATGGTCGCGGACTAAAGAATAGTTCGACTTCAGCAGCATCGCCGCGACAACGTAGGTCATCACGACCAACAGGGTCACAAGACGTTGCCGGCCCTTCTTGGCAACGCCAAATGCAAATAGCAATAACGCTGAAACAAGAGCGATCCCGAAGCACAGCAGAGCGCCAAGATCGGAGCTCGCGAACGTCAACGAGAGAACGATCAAGATAAAGCTAGCGGCGACACAAATCGCCATTCGTCGCGCGAACAGATACGAGTCTGCCGTCTGTTGCACGTTCACGTCCGCCGCGTACTCAGTTTCAAAGATTGCGTATAGACTCGATTCAAATTCGGCTTACGACCCACTCCTGCCTCTGACCATCGTCGGCTTTGCGGCATCAGAACCGGCGCGCGGCGCCCTCACGCGTCACGGTCTGCTTCAACGTGAGTTAAGCGACGGAGTAAACCTATAATGCAATCTGCATGACTATCACCTCACCCACTACGTGACGGGGACCCCGAGTATGAGCCATACATTTGAAAGATCGACGTCTGGACACCGCGCTGCAACTCGTTTGCGGTGCCGGGCGATGTCGTCTTCTGGCGTGCGTGACTCCGGCTTTTCCATGGTTGACAGTGTCTCGCGATCTCCCATGCACCCTGGCGAGCGCGCGACGTGTAAATGCTCCGCTTCAGACTCCTCGCCCCGCCTAATTGCGGGCTCAGCACTGCACGATTCGGCGACGATTGTCTTTTGACGATCTCCTTCTGCCGGACGGTCCGCGTCAGCCAAATATTGACGTTCCTGACCGCCCGTAAGCTTGTACACCGGAGCGGCCATGTGGAGCGTTTTTAACTGTTCAAGCGCCTCCACGCACGCAGAGACAGGTGTTTGATCGGCCTGAACCGCATGCGGGAGCACTGCCAGTCCCAATAACAACAATGCCATGTGTTTCATTTAAATATGGCCGCCCCCGATAAGAGTGATTACAGCTAACTTCATCATTCCTCGCAATGCACTCAAGTCTATCGCGACCACGAACGGCGGCTATGTGGGAGCCAATCCAAGACTGTCAGCGACCGCTCATGGCCGATCGGCGACGCACGACTAAAAGGCTAGAGCCGGGATCTCGCACGTCGATGTATCCCTGCGTAGCCTTACGTTGCCCCACATACCGCGAAAATTTACACGCTAATCACACTTGGCATCGGCATTCGCGCCAAAGCGCTTGTTTTCAAGCCCCGGAGGCGCCACCCGTGTGGGTTCGATTCCCATCGCCCGCTCCATTCACCGCTTGTGGGCCACAAGCCTCAGTTGCGGAGTTTTTCGGCCCCGCGCAAGAACTCCTCGGCCTTCTTCGCGAACCCGTCCGTCACGCTGGTCCACACTGATTCCTTCAAGTCCGGCGGTAATCGCCTTTTTACTGATGCTATGGCCTCCGGCACTGACCTGGCAGTGTCCAGCATCTTCGGCCAGAGGTCGGGGTCCGGCAGGGATTGCGCAAGCACCTTGAAATGGCGAGGCTGAATCTCGTTCCACCTGTAATGGGGTCGGTTTCCCGTGCGCATCGCCATCGCCATTTTGACCTTTTGCGGCTGTAGCTGGCGGGCCTTTTTTCCAATGACCGGCCACGCGGATAGTAGATCGTAGAGGGGTGTCATCCCATAGCCCTTACGACGCAAGAAGACGGAGAAGTTCTTCGCATGCCCGTCCGTGGCTGCGAGGAACCAGAACATGAGCTGCGAGAGCGCAAAGAGGCTGCTGTCACGCTCAGGTGTTTCGCCGCGGGCGAGAATTCTCAGGATCTGCGTCATGCCAGGACCGCCGTCCTTCTCGTACTTTGCATCTGAGGGCTGGCCGGTTGCCTGGCAGAGATCCTCCTGCGGAAGTCGCGTAATCCAGGCATCCGAGGGTGGCTTGAATCGCGCCGCGTTCGGATCAAGAGTGCCGATATTGCTCCAGAGACGATCGAAGCGCTCGACTACGAGCACGCGCTGATCGCCGAACGTCGCGATCTGGGTACGCGCGACGGGTAACTTCATGGCCTCGAACAAGGCCGCACACAGCCACTCGTTATCTACTGAGTCAGACAAATCCAGCTGCAGCCCGCCGCCGACGATGCCAAGCGGGAGCTTCAGGATATGAGTCGTGGGCGTAGCCCCAAGCGGGCGATGCCAAGCGTTACCGATGCGAAGCAGCGCTGTCTTCTCCTGCGCCCCGGCAATCGAGATGCGAAAGTCCTCATCGTCCTCGAATTGGGCGCCGAGCGGGCTGGCCGTCGTTGGGACCGCGCGCAGGATCGCCTCGACGTCTTGTGCTTTGAGCAATTTCGATTCGATCCGGTCCCACCCGATCGGAGTCTGTCCCGGCGGCATCAACTGCACCGCACCCACGCAGTCGCGCCCTATTGCCTCGAGAAGATCGAAAGTTTCGGCAGATCGAAGGTGGTACCGGCTGCGCATTCTCTCCCGGATTTGCGAATTGTCCGGCAGCAGGTTGTCGAAGTAATTGCGGACGAGGGAAGATGTGATTTCCCGCGATGCAGTCACTGGCAGCGACAGGGACAGCGGTCGAAACTGCGGATCCTCCAGCCAGGCTTGTTCGTAGACAAACTGATCGCGATCGCGGCGGACCTTCCTCCACACCCCGACGTGACGACCGTTCATCCAGACACCAAGTGCATTCACCACTCACCTCGAGGCCGGCTTTCAATTTGGTGTGGCGTCGGCTTAAGGTGCAGTAGCACTTCCACACCCAGCGCAGCGAAAAGGTTCAGGAGCTGAGCAGTGGAGACTGTCTCGGGATGCTTTTCGATATCTGCGAGGCGTGACTGGCCAATTCCCAATCGTCTGGCGAGCTGAGCTTGGGTAAGCCCTCGCGTCTTACGTAGGGACTTCAAATGCGCCGGAAGTTGCGTTGGCGAATGCAGTAATAGGGCGTTCATGATGAACCCTCCTCGCATCCACTTTATCGTCTAAAGAAGATATTTTCAATATATGGTTTATAGCAGATAAGTGCCAAAAATCGCCTTTGGGCGATAGAAGCAGCCTATAACCTCGCTTACCGATAGGAGAAAATGACTTGATCCGGCTTGAGCAGCGTCTCCCAATGGCCGCATTGGCTGGCGTTGGCTCATATGGCATCGTTTTTCACACAAAAATCGCACGCAGCTCCCGCCGCTGCTTGCAACTTCATGATTCCAAAAGGCGAGTGCGCGCCAGCGGTATTTTCGATTCCCATCGCCCGCTCCATCCTCAGGCTAGCTCAGGCAACGTAGGGACGCGGCATCTGGGTCAACCCACATTCAAGTTTCGTGGCGGTGTGCCGACTTCTTACGAACGAGCCCTCGATATCGGTAAGGAACGCCGTTAGCTCCCGGCGGACACATTGCTCGGCCTGCTGCCATTGGGAGCGCCCGATTATTCCAGGGGAGATTGTGACGCAACTCATCCATTGTATTTACGCTAGCACCGCCGCAGCGATTTTCAAGGAATCAGATATTCCGGCTCTTCTGGAGCACGCGCGCACCGTCAACTCAGAACGAGCCCTTACGGGAATGCTACTTTACATTGAAGGTGGTTTCTTTCAGGTGCTCGAAGGGGATGACGCCACTGTCGATGATGTGTACGCCCGCATAAACCGCGATCCTCGCCATTCTAAGGTTACATTGATTATCCGAGAACCGATCGCAGCCAGGGGCTTCAGCGAATGGACAATGGGATTTAGCACCATTGATCCGCTGGAGGCGGGTCAACTCATCGGCGAAAACGATTTCTTTAAATCGGCAGCGTGCGTTACACAATTGGACAGCGGCCGAGCAAAAAAGCTTCTTGCGGCGTTTCGTACGGGCCGTTGGCGACATCAACGCACTGGAACGCATCGCACAATCGGCAGCTAGGCATGAGCGGTGCCTGTAAGAGTGGATTTGACTTCAGTTTCGCTTTCCAGCCGATCGTTGACATCGAATCGCAAAAGGTGTTTGCGTACGAGGCGCTGGTTCGCGGCCGATCGAATGAGCCTGCCGGCGCCGTGTTCGCTGCAATCCAACCATCTCAGCTTCACGTTTTCGACCGAGCCGCCCGGATTCAGGCAATAGGCCTGGCGGCATCGCTTGGACTGACGACCGGTCTTTCATTGAATTTCTTGCCCAGGTCTCTTGAAACGCTGCCGGACGCTATTAGCTCGACGATTGACGCTGTCCGCAAAGCCGGGCTTTCCGAACGAAAGATGTTCCTCGAGGTTACCGAGGGCGAGTTGATCCGCGATCTCGCGGGATTTGCCACCGCCATCAATCAATACCGGGCAAGCGGTATCCATCTCGCTATCGACGATTTTGGCGCTGGCCATTCTGGGTTGAACTTGCTCGCCGACTTCCAGCCAGATGTGATCAAGATTGATATACACCTGGTCCGCAACATCGATAGCAGAGGACCGCGCCAAGCGATCGTGCGCGCCGTGATTCAAGCCTGCGATGACTTAGGGATCGAGGTGATAGCGGAAGGGGTTGAGACAGAGCCGGAATATCGTTGGTTCAAGCGGGCTGGCGTGAGGCTGTTTCAGGGATACCTGTTCGGACGACCCGAATTCGAATCCTTGCCCATGCCAATGTTCGCAAGATGACCTCGGCGCGATCGGAAATTTGATGAGCACGGTCCCGCCGAACTGAACGGAAGCTTTGTCGCAGCTGATTGACCGCGTCGAACGACGACGTTGGCCGCACAGTGACGCACGACTTAAGGGTTTGAGTCCGGGACTTGGCACATCGGAGCGGTCATCGCCACAGTCATGGTCTTTGTCGGCTATTGGCAGATCGGAGTTCCACGACTGAAAGGCCGGAGCCCGGGATCTAGAACATCGATGTATCCCTACGTAGCCTCAAGCGGCCCCACATACCGCGAAAATTCACACGCTAATCACACTTGGAATCCGCTATCGCACCAAACCGCTTGTTTTAAAGACTCGGAAACACTGCCCGTGTGGGTTCGATTCCCATCGCCCGCTCCAATTTTCGTTGTCTGGCGTGTCCCTGCGGACGGCCGGTTGCACCGACGCTGAGTTACTGCGGCATGACGGTCAGTGTACCCGAGGCGCTCTGCGTCGCAGCCGAGTAAAATGAAAGCAGGTTGTTTTCGGTAAGGACGTAACTGATGGTATCGGTCTCCGCGAGCGCGTGGCTTGTGTCAAAGACCTTGTAAGTGAACTGCACCACTTCATTGCTGCCAGGATCAACGGGAATCAACATGACTGCGACGCTCACCTGCACGGAGCCCAGCGCAACGCTCAGGGTGCTGTCAGAGTACCGACTCAGTGTTCCCAGCATCGTGACGGATGTTCCAACTACCGTGGGAATCACGATGGGCTGCTGGGCAACATCGAATTCAGTGCTCTGGGATTCGCCCACGATCGCAGGTGTCGCGGGTTCATAGGCGTTCACGACAGAGGAGCTATACGGCGATGTCTGCCCTGCAACGCTGACCGTTCCAGAGATGCTCTGGGTTTGCAGTCGCGCCATCGTTCCGTTGAACATTCCACCGACGCCTGGACTCAGTGTCAAGATTCCCGTGCCGGTGAAAGCGTTCGAAGTGCCATTGACGATCGCGGTACCGGATAAATTTACATTGGTACTCAGGCCGCTCTGGAGCAGCGCTGCCATACCCGCCTGGAGATCATAGGAGCCCGGAGGCGGAGTCAACGCATAGCCGCTGCTGCCTCCGCCGCTGCCGCACGCGCTCAGGAGCAGGGCGGCCAGGACGCTGGCAGCCGGACTCTTTGCATGGTGCGGAATCTTATCGGTATGAATCCGAATCGAAGATTTTAGTCGCAATTAAACACATCCTTTGTGTAAGTCCGCACCGGAACCAGCAATGTAACGACTGAGCTCAATCTTGACGCTGGCAGCGAAATCCGCGGTTCACTGATGGTAGCGCGTCCGGCGCCAGTCGCCCAACGGTTGATCGAATCGTACGCCACGCCGTCAAATCTAACTGTCATGATTCTGTGAAAAAGTGTTGTCGTGTGTCACGATAGGTGCCCGATTTGGCCCGGCAAGAGCGAAAATTCACACGTCCATCACACTTCGGATCCACCAACTTGCGAAACTGGTTATTCTCAAGCCCCAGAGGTGCCGCTCGTGGGCCACGTGGCCGTGAATCGAGCGCCACCCAAGGGTGACGAATCCACGGAAACATTGCCGTTGTGCCATTCCATCACGCGCTTCACGATTGCGAGCCCCAGCCCAAAGCCCTGTTTCACTTCACCGCTGCGTTGCAGCTGAACGAACGACTCGAATATCCGGCGACGATCTTCAGCCGGTACTCCAGGACCGTCATCTTCCACGGTCAACCGATTGGTGGAGTCGCAAGCCTCGAACGTCACTCGAACATCGCGCTTCGCGAATCGCATCGCGTTATAGAGCAGGTTTTTGTAGGCGGACTCCAGCAGATGGACGTCACAGACCACCTGGCTCGAATTACCTTGAACGTCTGTAACCACATGGCGATCGTGGCCTGAGTTCGACCGGGTGGATTCCGCGATTGCGGGAATAAGAACCGACAAATCATGGCGACCCATATTGAGCGCTACGTCCGCGCGCTCCAGAATCGCGTACTCCATCGTCGCATTCACCAGGTCGTTGACAGCGCCGATATCGGCCTTAATCTGAATTAACCGCTCGCGCACTTCCGGTAGGTTGCTAGCCGCCAGTCCCAGTTCTATTTCAAATTGCATGCGGGAAAGGGGAGTCCTGATTTCGTGCGAGACGGCGTTCGACATGTCGCGGTGGGATGCGATCAGCCGATCAATTCTGGCTGCCATCTTCCGGAATGTTGCAGCCAGTGAGTGTACTGGTGAGCGTGGATTGACGGTGACATCGAAGTGCCAATTGCGGTCCCCAAAGCGTCGCGCGGAAGTCTCCAGTGATCGCAAATCGCGCGTCAGCGGCCAAAGCCAAATCATGATGACGAACGCAATCGCCGCGTAAAAACCAACGGTCAACAGCCAATCCAACGCTCCCCGCCGCGCGTCGGATTCGGCGAACTTGAGAGCCAGTACGTGACCGGCATCGAGTTGTTTCAAAGTCCAGAACTGCTGCGCGGCACCCTGTAAATGTGTAATTTCGCCGCGCGCCAGCTTGTCGAGCGTCTGCCGTCCAGCAATGTCGGCAACGGAAAGTAATTCCATATCGATCCCTGAGCTCAGGGCCAGCGCCGCGACTTCAGACTTCCACTGAGGCTGGGGTAATTCGCTCAATCGGCCTTTGAGAACGGAAAAGGCGGCCGATACCGGGGCGTCGTCGATGGAGTTGGGGCGGCTGTACAGCTGCAGCAGCGCGTCTTGCGCCCAACTGACTGCGGCCAGCGTTCCTGCAATCAATAAGTAGAGTCCCAGAAAGTGGCGTGCCATCTCACCACGCGCCGGCTACGAACAAATATCCCTGACCCCAAATGGTCTTGATTCGCTCCGATGTGTCTCCATGCTCTCCCAGTTTCTTACGAAGTTGCGAGATACGAACGTCCAGCGTGCGATCCAAGCCATCATAGTCCCGCTTATATATACGACGAAATAAGGCTTCTCGCGATTGAATCTCGCCCGCGTGGCTTGCGAGGCAGGTAAACAGGTCGAATTCGCTGTTGGACAGGGCGATCGCTTTATCGTTCAGGCGAACTGAGCGCGCTGCGCGATCGATCACAAGTGCACCAAAGCGCAACAGTCCGAATGCCGGTTCTTCCTTGCTCCTACCGCGCCGGAGCAACGCGTTGATGTGAGCTACGAGGACCCTTGGCTCGACAGGCTTGACGACATAGTCATCTGCACCTAACTCCAATCCTAAAACGTGATCGATGTCGTTATTGCGAGCTGTCAAAATCAAGATTGGGCTCGGATACGCGGGCCGTAGTTGCTTGCAGATCGTGAATCCATCATCCCCAGGCAGCCCCAAATCGAGAATCACAAGTTCCGGCGCCAGTTCAAATACTTGGCTTG
Source organism: Pseudomonadota bacterium (assembly GCA_030775865.1). Lineage (GTDB taxonomy): Bacteria > Pseudomonadota > Gammaproteobacteria > Steroidobacterales > Steroidobacteraceae > Bog-1198. The sequence goes on from JALYIH010000036.1 coordinate 15,266, forward strand.
CGACGTGCTGGCCCAAATCGGCAATGGTCACGCGAAAGCCGCTACCCTCCAAGTACCGGCTCACGAGCTCAGCCAATCGCACATCGTCTTCGATCAACATGATCGAGGGCATCATTGGAAAATGTTCCATGGGTCTCGACGCCGGTGCCGATAACGAATGGCTTCGCGAATGATGCGCAGCGCTTCGGAAGCGAGCACCGTATCGAGCCGCGAATCCTTTAGTTCGAATAGCAGATCATCGCTGAACACCAATTCGATGCTGTAGGTACCCTGGGAGTAGTGTTCCCAACAGCGCTTAACGTCGGAGCGCTCCACGATGACCAAACAAAGCGACTCCTCCCGAGGTGAATGCCAATTGGCGTGCACAGTTGTGCTGCACTGTGTTTCGTTCGCGGCGAGTGTGCACACACGCGGACGGAGTTCAAGTTGAATCCCGGAGCCGGGCTCACCCATTCCCCCGGTCGACACGGCCGCGATGAGAATCGCCGTGCACCGGCCGGCGCGGGATCCTAAGCTAAAACGCATGAAAGAATCCCAAGAATGACGTCACGACGTAGTCGTGCGCCACGATCGGGCTGTCGGCAATCGCACTTGCCAAGTGTTCGTATTGGGCGATGACCTCGAAGCGCCATCCTCGACCCAGCGGTCGCGTGTATCCCAGTTTGAGGAACGGGCGAAGCGCGCTTCCTGATTCATAGATGCGCGGCGCGCCATAGTAGTAATTGACGATCGCCGCGCTTTGCCAGGTCAGGCCGATAGTGGCACTGAACGCGTCTGTCGACCTTCTCACCGGAAATTGGATGGCTGTGCGAACCTCCTCGCCGTGGTTACGGCCGGTAACCTCACGGAGCACATCCAATTGCCCGATGATGCCGTGATCATTGAAGGTCCACTCCGGTCCCGCCAAATAGGTAATCGGCCGAGAACGCGTTGGGAACGGCACTGGGGGTGGGGGCGGGTTGGTGCCAGCGGCTCCTCCTCCTATGTTGACGAAAATATTCTGCAAGTCACTGCGATAAAAGAATATGCGGTCATAGTCAGGGCTGGCTATCAAACTCAAAGTGTTCTTGGCGCTCTCAAGCGCCGTAAATCCGACGTCCAAGTTATCAATGTGAAACCGCTTTCCGTAGTAGCTGAACTGCGGCACGACAAGCAACGGCAGGTCCTGTCCATGGACCAATGGGTTGGTCCGCACGCCGGCACCCAACGCGAGACTAAAATTCCATTTTCCAACCACCACGCAATCCGGCGAAGCGGCATCGCAATCGTGCACCGACGACGCGGGTGCGGCACCTGCGGTCGCGGTAGCGGTCAGAACACACGCGATGAGTAGTTTCCACATCCCGGTCGGGATAGTCGCAGACCACATGAGATCTAGCCACTTGCAATCTGTAACAAATTGTAAAAAAGCGTGTCTTGCTCGGCGACGAGTTTCAGGAGATCGTCGAGAATCTTGAGGAACGCGAGTCACGTCACTTGCTCGGGGTGCTGCGTGCCGAAATCCAGCGTCACTCCCATGTAGCTTATCTCTTCGCAGGCAGTGCCCGGGGCTCGATGCTCGAACTCTTTACCGCAGAGCGCAGTCATTTTTACCAATCCGCGACGATTCTCGATGTGGGGCCGATCCCGCAAGCGGACATGGCGAAATTCTTCAAGGAGCAATTCGCGCGTGGTAAGCGCGAGCTGTCCGCGGACACCCTGCAGGCGATTTCTGCCTTGGCCGGGGAGTCGCCGAATGACCAGCAACAGCTTGCCTATCACTTGTGGACACAATCGACGCCGGGACGCTTGGGGCAAGAGGAGATCAAACGCGCGTTTTCGGCACTGCTCGCCGAGGTGAGCCGGCGTGGTGAACTGATCCTTGAATCGGCTACTCCTGCACAACGGCGCGTGCTCTTTGCCACCGCTATCCGGGAAGATGAAGAGACCTCCACTGATTCTTTCATTCGCTTCGCGGGCTTCAAAAACAACAGCTCGGTGGGCGCGGCCCTGCGTCCCTTCTTGAAAGGCAACAATGCGATTTTGGAAAAGCGCGGCAGTCTGGTCCGCCGAAATTGTGAAGCGGCCGATGGCCGCAAGTTTCCGAATGATATTCCCGAGAGCGGTCAGTCGGCCGTTTGTAAGGGGAGGGCGGTGTACCGACCGAGATCCTCTGAGGTCGCGGAACACAGGGATCGTTTTAATTAGCAGGAGACGGGACTCGGACACGCGTCGGTAATTTTGCAGGTTTCGCCGAAAACTTCCCGCGTCGCCACGCACTCAGCGTCTGCTGAAGTTCCATGGCTTTTGCCAGCCGGTTTAGCTTCGCGTTATCAAGTTCTTCCAAGTCAACGTCATGCAAGGCGGGAGCGGTCAGCGTGCTTCGCGGACTTTGGGCAAGGTACAACCAATCAAGGAGCGCTTTTTCGGCGCTGGCTTGTGGATGCATGAGGCTTCGCTCCAGATCAAGTCGATCATCTATCGACCCTGCTTCGAGCATTCGCCGGGGCATCGCTCGAATGAAGACATTTCCTTGCGCAGTCTCAATAAGCCCCACCCGAGGACGGACCGGTCCTGTGTCCAGGGGCACCACCGCGGTGACGCCGGCGGGAGGATTGTTGTAGATGCCTGCCTCATCCAGGGCGCTGCTGAGCGATACCACAGCATCGCGGCGAAGAAAGGGCGCGGCATCCGCCAGACGCCCTGCAGGAGAGGTGAAGCGATTGAGATAAAGTCCACGCGTCACTGGCAAGAGTCGGCCGCGTTCCAGCGCATCGTTGATCCACAGATACAAAGTCTGCTTCGGAACGGCTTCTCCTCGGCTAATGTGTGCGGCACGCTCAATGGCCGTGAGAGTGAGCGCTGCGGGGGCGCCCACTTCCGAGAGCTGTCTTTCAAGCGCTTGCTTCCAGGATGTCATAAGGGCTCACCTATGCAGTGCATAGTCGTCCAATAGATCGGTAAGCTCGCGGCGCACGCGAGCGCGCATGGCGTCCCACTCGGCCGCGTCGATCCGCCTAAGCAACTCGGCGTCTGCCAGCATTTCGGTTCTGAAGAATTCGTAGGTCATCGACGCAAGCTTTTCTTCTGCCGCCCGCGAGGCATCGGATGGCTCAACCCGCGCATGTGCGAGTGCCCATTCGATCAAGGCACCAGCGGGGCGATGCTTTGGCAATAAAAGGTCTAGGTCCGTTACATCGCGCGCGGCCGTGCGGCCTAAAAGTGCGGCAAGCTTCATCGCCACCAGCGTCGCCTCCTCGTAGAGATCGACGTAGTAAGTGCCGAGGCCGAAGGCTGAGACACCGGACACTGTCGCTTGCCGTACCTCGCCGGGAGGGGGCGGTCGGCGCGACACCTCGACCTTCAGGTGAAAGGGTTCTCCGTGCGCGGTGCGCCCACTGACCTTCCACTTCGGCGAGATCTCGGCCTTCCCGGGCTCTGAGATCCTCGCATCCTGCACGCCGCTGCCCCGAAGGGCAGCTCTCATAGCACGCATTACCTGGTTGTGAAGGCTGTCCGCGGTACGTTTGCGCAGCTCTGGGAAATCAAGGTCTACGTCTCTTGTCAAACGCGCTGGGCCAAACAGCGCCATCATCGCCATGCCGCCCTTGAGCACAAAGCCACCCTTGCCCCCATAGAAGAGTTCCTTGAGGAAGCGTGCCTGGGTGCGCTGGAGAGTGTCGTCAGCCATGCTAATCAGATGTATTAAGTTAGTCTATTTTATATGGTCTAACGTAATACATCAAGCACGGCCCATAACGCGGCCGGAGAGCTCCACGGCGCTGTCTAACGCTCTGAAGTTATTACAAATTAGCGGCACCTTTAATAGGCGGTCGCCCACTGGACCGACTGTCCTAGGAAGCGCAAGAGCTGGATGCTCAGTTCCCACAGTCTCGATACGGTTGCAACCGGTCTTCGCAATCAAATGTGCACAGCCGTTTAATCGATTTCGTGGATCGACCCGGGTTTAGTGCAGGGCATCATTGCCATAGAGTCCAGCCTGCCGGCCACGTTCCTGTACCAACGCAAGCACCGTATCGATTGTTGGTGTTGCGACCTTGACGAGGCGGCCCACTTCCTGGACGGCGGTGACGAGTGCATCGATCTCTAGGGATCGGCCGCGTTCGAGATCTTGCAGCATTGAAATTTTGTGACCGACGACGGAACCGGCTGCGTTCAGTCGCCTCTCCATCATTTGTTCTGGGATGGTGAGACCGAGCGATGTAGTTATCGCCTGGGCTTCGGCCATCATGGATTTGCATAGGGCGCGGAGGCCGGGCTCGGAGGTTACGCGATCCAGGGTCGCGAGGGTAAGTGCGCTGATCGGGTTGAAACAGACGTTGCCCCACAGCTTGAGCCAGATGCTCCAGCGGATTGTGTCGCGGATCGGCGCATCGAATCCGGCAGAAACCAGGGCATCGCGCAGGGCCACGATGCGGTCCGACGTGGAGCCGTCGGGTTCGCCTATAGTGAAGCGCTTGAACAGGCGATGTTCGATCACCCCGGGTGCCACGACCTCGCAGGCGGGATCGACGACGCAGCCGATGGCGCGCTCTGGTCCAATCGCATTCCATTGCGCGGCGCCCGGATCGACACTTTCCAAATGATGGCCGTCTAGCGGGCCGCGCTCCTTGTAGAAATACCACCAGGGAATGCCATTCATCGCTGTCAGAAGGGCGGTGCGCGGGCCGAGAAGCGGAGCGAACGCGCCCGCGCTAGCCTGGGCCTGCTGCGCCTTCAGCGCGCAGATCACGACGTCCTGCGGTCCAAACGTCGCGGGGTCGTCGCTTGCCGGCAAGTCTACCGTGCGCGTCTGTCCCTCCACGATTAACTTGAGCCCGTGGCTCCGAATGGCCGCCAGATGCGCACCGCGTGCAATTGCACACACTTCATGGCCCGCCAATGCAAGTTCGCCCGCCATGTAACCGCCGATCGCCCCGGCGCCGAATACGCAGATCTTCATAGCTCGCTCCTCTTTTCTGTCATCCAACGACCGACATCATAGAGTCTCCCGGTTTTGGTGAGTAACTGGAGATTTAGCGAGACATATTCCCGTTTTCAGCGATAATACGCCATGGACAAGTTCGCGGCGATGCGGGTGTTCGTTAGGATTGCGGATGCTGGGAACCTGTCGGCCGCAGGCCGTCAGTTGGGCCTATCCCTGACCTCCGTCAGCCGCCAGCTCATGGCACTCGAAGAGGTCCTCGGCACCACGCTTGTCGAGAGGACGACGCGCCATCTCTCGCTGACCGAGTCCGGTCGACTCTACTACGAACGGGCGAAACAGATTTTGGAGGAGGTCGCCGAGATGGAACGTGGCCTGACGATGCAGACGGGAGTCGCGTCCGGCCGGTTGCATGTGAGTGCTCCGGCGCTGCTCGGTCGGTTGCGGTTGGCGCCAATGCTGCCCGGCTTTCTGCTCGAGCAGACTCGGGTCTCGGTCGATCTGATGCTGGTGGATCGACCGGTACGTCTCGCCGAAGAAGGTATCGATGTCGCGCTTCGCATTGGACCGCTGGAAGACTCAGGCCTAATTGTCCGCAAACTCGACGACATCCAGCTCATTGTCTGCGCCGCGCCGGATTATCTGCGCCAGCGCGGCGAGCCGGCGACGCCGGATGACCTGGTCGAGCAGGACTGCCTAGCCTTCGGCGATGTACCAGGCGTGGCGGAATGGAGCTTCCAAGACGGCGCAGTGCGAAGATCTTTGCGCATTCCAACCCGGCTTTGCGCCAATGATTTCGATACGTTGGTCAGTGCGGCTTTGGCAGGGGCCGGGCTCGTCCGAGTGCCGTCCTGGCAGGTTGCGCATTGTCTCGCTGACGGACGGCTTAAGATTGTGCTCGAGGCCTATCAGCGGCCGCCCACGCCATTGAGCATCCTAACCTTGCGCAACCGCCTGCTTCTGCCGAAGGTGCGCGCCTTCGTAGATTTTTTGCAGCAGCACTGGATGCGTCCGCGACCGCCTCTCTGATCTTATCAGAGGGCCGTGACCACGCGCCGGTGTCCGCTCCTGGGCCGATCGGAGACCTACGACTGAAAGGCTCAAGCTCGAAATTTCGCACATCGATGTATCGCAACGTAGTCTTACGTCGCCTCACATACCGCGAAAATTGAACACGCTAATCATGCTGGGCATCGGGCGCCCCCAACCCCGGTCATCACCTCCCTTCAATTGTGTTCGCCGCCACGATTGCGGGTAGGGCGCCTCCGTCCACGGGTCGATTTGGCGGCGGTACCGCATAATTGCACCGTAGATCGCACCTTGCCATGAGAGGAGCGCTGCTCGATCAACGAGCAATGATGAGAGGCCAAAACGCGAATATGGCGACGATTGAGTCATGCCCGCGACATGCCGATGTAATGGATCGGTATACTAGATGGGGCTGTTCGCAAAAAATAAGGAAGGTCGATGTTTTCCCACATCATGATTGGCACCAATAATCTAGAGCGCGCGAAAGTTTTCTATGATTCTGTACTTGATAAGCTTGGCGTGCCGCCCGCAAGAGTCGACGGGCACAGGATTTTTTATCGAACGCCGAGCGGCGTTTTCTCCGTCACAATACCCATTAATGGCGAGCACGCGACGTGCGCCAATGGTATGACGATCGGCTTTGCTGCTGCGTCGCCCGCTCAGGCAGATGCCTGGCATGCGGCTGGCCTTGCCGCTGGCGGCACTACGTGTGAAGGCCCTCCGGGCGTGCGCGAAGGCAGCGCGGGTAAGCTCTACCTGGCCTATCTTCGCGATCTTGACGGGCACAAGCTCTGTGCCTTGCACAGACTCTGAATTCCGTGCTGAATCGGCTGGTGCGCGTGGGACGACGAACTTCAGCCGATCTTCCGGCAGTGAAGTGAATTGATCCTTAATCATCGCGGTAAAGCCGTTTTGATCGAACGTCGTAGTCACTGACTACGCCCGGCGGGCCAAAAATTAAATTGTCGCCCGCCTTCTTGATCGGGGTGCAGTGCTTAGCCTTAGTGCTCTACCGCACTGACCACGCGCATCGGCGCGTGGTATACAGTGCATCCAACTGCAGAGTCGGGCCTTGCGGGGCGGCTCGCGCTAACCACAGGCGTATGCTCCACCATTAACATTCCACCCTCTCGAGTGGAAAACCGGAGGATTCAAATGAGACTAGCGTTAAGCTGCGCGTTGCTCGCCAGCGCAATACTTGGCCTGTCGGGCTGCAACAAGGCCGAATCGCCCGAGAAGGTTCAAGCGAACGTCGCCAAAGCCCAGAGCGATGCGGCCCAGGAGAACGCCAAGGCGGACGAAAAAGTGAAGCAAGTCGAGGCCGAGGCCGCTAAAGAACGGGCGGATGCGGGAGCCAAGGCGGCCGACAAGAGTGTCGGCGCTGTCGTGGACTCTGCCGTTACTCAAGCCGAAGGCGAAACAAAAGTCGCTCTGGCGAAGTGCGAGGCGTTGGAAGGTGATGCTCAAAAAGCGTGCAAGGACAAGGCAAATGCCCATATGGATGCAGTAAAAGCGAAAGCAAAAGCTGCCAAGTCCGACTGAATGACATCCGCCGGCAGATCTTGAGCGCCGCTGAGGTTGAGTGTTGCTACCAACGCTAAGCGCATACCTACGCGCTGCGTTGTGCTTCCGGAAGGAAGACTGACAGCTCAAGCACTTCGTGGCCATCCTCGTTACCGAGCGTGATCTGTACCGCCGATGGATCCACATTCACATATTTGCGGATCACCTCAAGCAGTTCGCGGCGCAACAAGGGTAGAAAGTCCGGACTTCCACGCGCGCTTCGCTCCTGCGCGACAATGATACGCAGCCGTTCTTTCGCCATGTTGGCCGATGACGGTGCTTTACGAAATAGAGACAGTAGACCCATGTCAGCTCCCAAAGATACGCGCGAAAAGGCCCTTTTTAGGTTCCGCTACAAAACGCAATGGCACCGTTTCCCCGAGCAATCTGGCGACGGCATCCTCATAGGCATGAGACGCGTCGCTTACGTCGTTGAGAATTACGGGTAGGCCCGCATTGGATGCGGACAACACATCGGGCGACTCGGGCACGACGCCAATCACATCGAGCCCAAGAATCTCTTTTACATCGTCGACGCTCAGCATTTCGCCGCTGGCCACTCGGCGCGGGTTATAGCGAGTCAACAGGAGATGCTCCTTTACGCCACCATTGCCCTTCTCGGCTCGAGAGGTCTTGCTGGCTAGCAGGCCGAGAATTCGATCCGAGTCGCGGACGGAAGAAATTTCCGGATTGACAACGACGACGGCACGATCGGCAAAATACATGGCAAGGTGTGCGCCCTTTTCGATGCCCGCGGGCGAGTCGCAAATGATGTATTCGAAGCCGTCATTGCCAAGCTCATCGAGCACGCGCTGCACGCCTTCGCTGGTGAGGGCTTCCTTGTCGCGCGTTTGTGATGCAGCGAGAACGTACAACGTCTCGATCCGTTTGTCCTTGATCAACGCCTGCTTGAGCGAGCAGTCACCTTGGATTACGTTCACAAAGTCATACACGACCCGCCGCTCGCACCCCATGATCAGATCAAGGTTGCGTAATCCGATGTCAAAGTCGATTACGACAACACGCCTGCCCCGCCGCGCGAGTCCGCATGCAAGGCTGGCGGAGGTGGTGGTCTTTCCGACGCCCCCCTTGCCTGAAGTGACAACGATAATTTCTGCCAACGCGAATTCTCCTTTAACGTTCTAAAGCAGCTGACCTTACGGTCGGTTTGGCTGCCGAATATCATGATTGATGTGAGCGGCGGCCTCGCCTCAGCCGCCGATGGGTGCGAAATGCAAGTCCTCACCATCGAGCCACGCTTGAACGGGCTTGCCGGCCAACGCGGTCGGGATCGTTTCGAAAACTCGAAATACACCGGCAATCGAAACCAGCTCTGCGTGAAATTCCTGACAGAACACACGCGCATACAGTTGACCATGCGCGCCAGCCATTGCGCGTCCGCGTAGCGAGCCGTAAATGTGGATGCAGCCGTCCGCAATAACCTCAGCGCCGGCACCGACTCCGGCGGTTATGACGAGGTCACGATTGCGCGCATAGATTCGCTGGCCAGACCGCACGGTCTGCTGCTGAATCATTGCTGCAATGCCCGATTCGGAATCCACGGGTTCTTTCGCAACTCGCAGCACGGGCTCAACGTTAGCGGCCAAATAGCTCGCCGGTCGAAAAGCAGAAAGTATCGGAAGGTTGACGGCGTTCGAGAGTGCTTCAATTTCCCCGCAAGCGCCCGCCAATCCGACCGCGAGCATTCCCGCTCTTCGTACCGCTTCGAGGATTGCTTCGATCTCTTGTGTCTCGGGCGCTTTCTTGAGATCGCTTAGATCAACACAGACGGCAGTTCGGTGAAAAAAATTCGGTGCCGTATTCATGCGCCCGGTCAACTCATCCAGTAGGGCGCCAGTATCCGTTGTTCGAATACGCAATTGCATCAGACCGATTTGTCCATACCGAATTTCGACAGCCGACGGAATCGACGGTTCGGCGGGTCGCTTAGGACCAAGATTCAAGTCTGTATTCAAAACACTCCTCACTCACTCGGCAGCCGCGTCACGCAAGCCGGTACTTGCGAACAGAACGGGTGCGCAGTGTACCGGTTAGTTACACCGATTCAATTGAAATGAGTGGCCGCAACCTGATTGACTATCTGAACACAAGGTGGGCCACGCTCGTTTCCACACCCCTATAGATTATCGCTACCGCAGCTCATCCTTACGCCCGAGGGGCGCAAGACGATGGCGCGCGGGCTTGCGCTCCTGTCGAAAGCGCTCGGTGCGCGGCTGGCACCGTTGAGCTCAGCGCAGCAGTCGGAACTCGCGACACTGCTTGAGAAGCTGAGCTGAAGCGCGCGCGCGAATCCGATTTGCGCCGTCGAACGCGCATCCGATAATCCTGATATTCGTCTAGCTGCGGGCGCGCGGATGACATAACGTTTTTCGACCTGCGACCGGCAGCGTGATTTTGCAGTGGCGGCGTTGCCACGAATTGAAGATCGAACGAGCATGGTTCAAAGATCATTCCTTTTGGGTGCGTCGAGCTAGAGGTGCCGTATGAAACGCAACAGTAACGGTCGATCGGTTGGTTGGACACTTGCGTCTATTCCATTTCATACGACGCCTGGCATCGGGTGGCGACTGCATATGTCCAAGATTGCGTCCGAGAACCTGCCCGTTCGCGCACCGCCATACCGATGGCATGGCTAACAATCGTCAACGTATTGGCGGCTTGATCGACATACTCACGTCAATTCGGCGGATTTATCCAAACGCCCGCGAGCACGAAGTCAAGGCAGTGGAGGTAATTGTATGAAGTCCATGCTGTTTATTCTGGTGGCTCAATTGCACGCGGGAGGGACTCAGACCGTCGCCGTGTATTCGAACCTGGAGCAGTGCAGGGACGCACTCAAGGTGGTGGCGACGAACGTCGCTGCGGACTACACCTGTGCGGCGACGCCGGTGGAGGGGAGATGGTCGCATAAGGATTCGCGCTACTTGATGGTGCGGGAATGAGCCGCGCCCATTACGATTGGCTATTTCCGCGCATATACGCCCGCCGTGCCATTGCTCTGAAGTCTTACATGGCTACCCTCCACTGTCTTGCATTCTAGGATGAGAAAATGAAAAAATGAAAAAGTCGGGCGCGAGCCAAGGCCAGTCGGCATCGGAACTCATCTCGAAAAGAATCACGGAACTCGGGGACTGGCGCGGGGAAACCCTCAGCAGAATGCGCAAGCTCATCAAGGAAGCAGACTCGGACGTCGTCGAGGAGTGGAAGTGGATGGGCACTCCGATTTGGTCGCACGACGGCATCATCTGCACTGGCGAATCCTACAAGAAAGTCGTGAAGCTAACCTTCGCCAAGGGCGCGTCTCTGAAGGACCCGGCCTGTCTCTTCAACTCGAGTCTCGACGGAAATGTACGCCGCGCGATCGACATCCACGAAGGAGAAGAAGTTGACGAGTCCGCCTTCAAGGTACTTATTCGCCAAGCGGTCGCCCTCAACAGTGCTGGCAAGTCGAAAGCTTCGAAGAAAGCGAAGTCCTAAGGGGATTCCGCCCCAAAAAGCAGCCGCCCAATCTGCCGGGCGCCGATAGCACGGGAAGTATGCGCCCTACGTTTTTACGGAGAAGGGTGCCTGAGGCCGACTTCGGCGGAGGCGGTCCGCGTGGGCATCCGGGTGATCTGCAATCCCTTCACGAGGACATCGTTCAAGGGGCCGCTTTGACCTCCGGCGTGAACATTCGCAGAGGATGGGCTGGCCTGCGTTGTAGGCCGCGTCATGGATCGAGCTCACGCTATCCAGGCGTGCATCATCGATGGCCTGAGCAAATAGCGCATCGAACAGGAGACTGGAACTGTGCACCGCCAATGCGCGCGTCGCTTCGACGATGCTGCGCACCCGGGGTCCATCATCGCGCTGGTTGGCAGTTGACGTCAGCGTGAAGCGACGGCCAGCCCCCCGCTCGGTTGCAATGCTGACCCCAACCGTTTGCGCCTGACCCGCGGGGTCTTGCACGCAGGCGGGGAAAGTGAAAGCGGATTGTGCCTGGCTCGGCACTGCCGCCACCGCGAGCAATGAAAAAAGCCAACGCGATGTCAGTCGGGCGCGCGGTACGATGGCCAGATTCCAAGGTCTTGAATTGCGCACCCGTTCGATCTTACGCGATTAGCATGGCAACTTGGAGCTTGCCCTCTCGTATAACCACCGTCATATCATTTGCGAATTAAGACGATCGGTTGAACATGGCAAAACGAGATTTTGGCGACTTCTCAAACGCCAGTCTCACGCAGTCAGGTACGTGCTTCTGCTAGTTTCACGAGTGTGAACAGCGCGTGATTCACGGGCGTCGGTACACCAAGTTCCGATCCTCGCCGCGCGATGAAACCGTTTAACGAATCAATCTCCGTGAGCTTGCCGCGGTTCAAGTCTTGAGCTGTCGAGGACATTGCCTCCGCCATTTGCGTGGCAATCTGCATTGCGCCCGCCATCGCGCTCTCTACATTCTCCAGGCCGGGAAGTACTACATGCGCCGCCCGCGCCACTGCCAGCACTTCCTGGATCACGGTCTCCATCAGCCTACGCGCATCGGCATTTTCGGCAATCCGGCGGTATTTCGCTCGACCAAGCGCCGAAATGGCATTCAGGGCGCAGTTCCAAATAAGCTTGGTCCATAATTCACCTTCGATATTATTGCTGATTCGACAAGGTATCTCGGCGCGCGCAAGAACCGCCGCAATCATTTTCGTCTTTTCGCTTTGCGGTCCGATAACGAGGTCACCACGGCCGACATGCTTTACGTGGCCGAGTTTCGGCACCGATGCGGCAACGTAAACAACCGCTTGGGACGCTGCGATTTTCGCGGCGGCTTGGATCTGCTCCACGTTGTCGACACCATTCTGAAGGCTGAGGACAATGGATTCAGGTGCAAGGAACGGCGCAAGCCCGCGTGCTGTGACGACGTTGTCGGTCGTCTTCACACAAAAGAATATAATGTCTGCGCCACGTGCTGCGCTGAGTTCTGTCGAAGCTTCGACACGCACAAACTCCTTGAAGTTCAGCGTATCGAGAAAAATACCATTGGTCTTGACCGTCTCAACAAACGACTCCCGTCCAATCATGACGACGGATGCGCCGGCACGTGCCAATAGGCCGCCGAAGTATCCGCCGACAGCTCCCGCCCCAACAACTGCGAGTCGCGGCCATTTCTCCCGTTGCGTCATCTCCCAATTCTCGCAACTACTCCGCAACTTCTGCAAATCCACTTGGGAGACCGCTGTTTCGCCCCCACGCACGGCGGTCATTCGCGCATTGCACCTGCCGATGTCGACACCTTTGATGAGCAGCCACAGACAATAGGACGGCTCTCCAATCAAGGGCGGCAGCAGAATCGCCGGCGATATCAGATCAGCGATTGCGGGGGCAAAAAGCGCGGCCAGACAAGCGACCAGATAGCAGAAGCTCTCTGCCTTGACGAAAGGAACCGAAGGCGCTAGCGTGGCCGCATCATGTTCGTGGCCCCGCGCAATCAACAACAAGTCCGTCACTTCGCGGCGGGCATTGTGCGCGGTCGTACCGGAAATCGGGTTTAACAACCCACCTCTCCAACAATAACCCCACCAATCCCGCCCACCGGCGGGGTTCATGTTGGGCTTCGTCGGCGCACTGCACCGAGGAGTTCAACGATGTCACATTTCCATTCTGATGCTGAGATTGAGCGCATTGTCCGAGGGTTGATCGATCGATCGCTTCCAAAATCCTCGTGGACGCATGCTGCTCACTTTGCCGTCGCGCTTTGGCTCGTGAGGTGGCGAGGCGCGCACGCCACGAGCGAGATGCCATTGCTCATCCGGGCCTACAACGAAGCCACCGCCGTACCGAATACCGATACCGGCGGCTACCACGAGACGATCACGCTCGCCTCCCTGCGCGCGGTACGCTCCTGGCTCGCAGACCGACCGGAGATGCCGCTGCACGAGGTGCTAAAGGAAATGCTCGAGACCTCCTTGGGGCGCTCCGATTGGCTATTGACCTACTGGTCCAGGCCGGTCTTGTTTTCCGTGACCGCACGGAAGGCGTGGGTCGAGCCGGACTTAAGGCCGCTGCCGTTTGGAGGGGTATGACTCCGCGTGCACGTACCGGTGGAGCAAGCGCAGATCTAACACATGGATCCAATTTTGGGATGTAATATTGGTCCTGTTGCCTTGACGCCAAATCTGCGGCGGATTCATCGCAACGTAATTTAGAATAAAGAAAATCGGGAGATACGTTGAAAAACTCACGCAGACGTTTCTTGACCAGCGCATCCCTAGGGGTTGTCGGCGCCACCATTGGCGCGTACGAAGCGGCCTCCGCGCAGAGCAGCGCACCCCCCGGCGCGCCCTCCGCATTTGCCACCTCGCCGCCTGCAGGTCCCGAAGTCTCGGCCGCCACTTTCGGGGAAGCCGAGAAATTGATGCAGATCGAATTGAACCATCAGGAGGCTCTTGACGCCGCCGGCAGTTGGCGCGAGGCCATGGCCCCCCTTTATGAACGGCGTACGGGGCCGAAGAAGATACGGTTGGAAGCGGCACTCGCACCGGCTTCGCGTTGGGAACCCAATCAGTACGGACAAAAGGCGCGCCACAGCTCAGACCGGTTCGTTCGCACCAAGATCGAGCCGCAGTCTCTGCCTGCCGCCGATGCAGACATCGCCTTTGCCTCGGTGACGCAACTTTCACACTGGATTGAGACGCGGCAGCTCTCTTCGGAGAGGCTCACGCAGATCTACCTTAAGAGGTTGGAACGCTTCGATCCAAAGCTCAGATGCGTCATCACGCCGACTCGCAAGCTGGCGCTTGAACAGGCGAAACGCGCAGATGCCGAGATTGCGGCCGGAAAATATCGGGGACCCCTGCATGGTATCCCGTGGGGGGCCAAGGACCTGCTCGACACGGCAGGTATCGCGACGACTTATGGCGCGGAGCCATTCAAGGATCGTATACCCAGCGCGGATGCCACCGTGGTTCGGCGACTTCACGAAGCGGGTGCGGTACTGGTTGCCAAGCTGAGCCTGGGAGCCCTGGCCCTCAACGACACTTGGTTCGGCGGCCAGACCATGAATCCGTGGCTCCTCGAGGAGGGCTCTTCCGGATCAAGTGCCGGGCCGGGCGCTGCCACGGCCGCGGGTCTGGTTGGTTTTTCTGTGGGAAGCGAGACCGGCGGCAGCATCGTGGCCCCGAGTATGCGCTGCGGTGTGACGGGATTGCGTCCCACTTATGGCCGCGTACCGCGCACCGGGGCGATGACCCTTTGCTGGTCGCTCGACAAGCTCGGCCCCATGGCGCGCAGCGTCGAAGATACTCTCTTGGTTTTGCATGCCATCTCAGGACCTGATCATCAGGACGTAGCCTGCGTGCCGAGTACGCTGGACTATGACGCTGCAGCGCCGATCACAGGCCTACGTGTCGGTTATTTTCCTCAGTGGATGAAGGAAGCCACGGAAGTGGACCGTGCCGCTCTCGATACAGTTCGCAAACTCGGCGCGACTGCCACGGAGGTCTCGATCCCGGACTGGCCTTATGATTCGCTGAATGTGATTCTTTTCGCGGAGGCGGCAGCGGCCTTCGAAGAGCTGACGCTCAGCGGTGGCTTGAATCAACTGAAGATGCAGGTCCCCGATGCGTGGCCCAATATCTTCCGACAATCACGATTCCTTTCCGCGGTGGATCTGGTCCAAACCGACCGATTGCGGCGCAAAGTCGCGATGGAAATGGCGCGAGTCTTTTCTCAGGTGGATTTGTTGCTAGTGCCGTCGTTGCGGGATGAAATACTGGTCATCACGAACGCCACAGGCCATCCTTCATTGACCCTGCGCGCCGGATTCGTTGAAGTTTCTGAAGCGCGTAGCGACTGGGCGCCAGACGCTGCGAAACCGCTGCCGAAGTTCAACCCGCCGCGCCGCGTGCCACACGGCGTGACCTTGATCGGGCGTCTTTTCGACGAGGGTACTATTGGGCGAGTCGGTCTGGCTCTCGAACGCGAGCTAAACGTGGCAGCCGATAGACCACCGGGGTTTGAAGGATAAGAAGTCTCACGCCACGCGTGGGTTTTAGGAAACACAGAAAGAGAAATGCAATGAATAAACTGCTATTTGCCGCGCTTTGCGGCTGTTTTGTAGTGGGCTGCGCCAAGGCACCGGAAGTTCCGAAAGCTGCCGAGCCGGCGATCCCAGCACCCACTTCCGGCATCGATGTCCAAAACGTTGACGACAGCGTTCGCCCGCAGGACGACTTCTTCAAGCATGTCAATGGCAAGTGGCTCGCGAGCACCGAGATTCCGGCGGACAAGGCCAGCTACGGTTCGTTCGATAAGGTGTTCGACGACTCTGAGGCGCAGTTGCGGAGTATTGTCGACGGTTTACGAAAGTCGACCGCCTCCAAGGACGCGGACGAGCAGAGGATCGCAGACCTGTATGCCAGCTTCATGGATGAGCCTGTCCTCGAAGGCTTGGGTTTGAGGCCGCTGGACACCGAGTTCGCCAAGATAGATGCGCTCAAGGACAAAAAACAGATCGCCGGAATGATCGCTCATTTCAACCGGATCGGCGTGACCGCGCCGTACACACCGAGTGTGCATCAGGACGCCAAGGACTCGAGCAAGTATGTTTTCGATTTGGGGCAGGACGGGCTGGGGATGCCGGATCGCGACTACTATCTGCAGCACAATGAAAAGATGGAGCAGGCTCGCAAGCAGTATGGCCTGTACATAGAGAAAATGCTGACCCTTGCCGGCGATAAGGTCGCGGTGAAGGACAGCAAGGACATTGTGGCGTTGGAGACCGAACTGGCAAAGGTGCAATGGACCAAGGTCGAGAACCGCGATCCGGTGAAGACTTACAACAAGGTGGAGCTTGCGAAGCTGGCTGCCCTCGCTCCCGGCTATGACTGGCAGGCGTATCTCGCCGACTCGGGCGTGAAGGGCAAAACGGATTATTTGGTGGTCGGCCAGCCGAGCTACATCGGCGGCTTCAACAAGCTGCTGCAAAAGACGCCGCTGCCGGTATGGAAGGCCTACTTTCGATGGCAATTGCTGAACGATTTCGCGCCCTTTTTGAGCAAGAGTTTCGTCGACGCGCGATTCGCCTTTTACGGCACGGCGCTGAACGACATCCCCCAGAACCGTCCGCGCTGGAAGCGTGCGATCGCATTGGTGGAGAGTTCCGTCGGCGAAAGCCTGGGCAAGCTTTACGTGGCCCAGTACTTCCCCCCCGAGGCCAAGGCGCGCATGGACCAATTGGTGCAGAACCTGCTCGCCGCCTACAAAGCCGACATCGATACGCTCGATTGGATGAGCCCGCAGACCAAGCAAAAGGCGAAGGAGAAGCTGGCCAAGTTCACAACGAAGATCGGCTATCCATCGAAGTGGCGGGACTACAGCGCGCTCGACATCGCCAAAGATGATCTGACCGGCAACGTGATCCGCGCGCGGTCCTTTGAGTACAACCGCAATCTCAACAAACTGGGCAAGCCGATCGATCGCGATGAGTGGGGCATGACGCCGCAAACCGTCAATGCTTACTACAACCCAGAGATGAACGAAATCGTGTTTCCTGCAGCCATCTTGCAACCGCCGTTCTTCAATCCGAAAGCCGACGATGCGGTGAACTACGGCGGCATCGGCGGCGTCATCGGTCACGAGATCAGCCATGGTTTCGACGACCAGGGCAGCCAGTACGACGGCTACGGCACCCTTTTGAGCGCTCCGGGTTGGTTCGCGAAGGAAGACCTCGACAAGTTCAAGGCAAAGACTCATGCGTTGGTGGAGCAGTATGCCGCCTATGAACCGGTACCCGGTTATCACGTCAACGGCGAGCTCACCCTGGGCGAAAACATTGCGGATAATTCCGGCCTCGCCATCGCTTATAAGGCTTACAAGCTGTCCCTGGGTAACAAGGAAGCGCCGATGATCGACGGTCTGTCCGGCGACCAGCGCTTCTACGCTGGCTGGGCGCAGGTGTGGCGCGGCAAGACGCGCACCAACTCTCTCATCGTCCGCATCAAGATCGACCCGCATGCGCCTGATGCAATTCGCGGTACTGTGCCGGAGATGAATCAGGCCCCATTCTACGATGCCTTCGGCGTCAAGGAAGGCGACAAGATGTACCTGCCGCCGGAGAAGCGTGTGAGTCTCTGGTAGGCACAGTTCGCGGGGGCGTATTGCCGTGGGTTTTGGGCGCCCTCATACTTGGCATGCGGGCTGCAAGCCGGCCGCGGATCCGCGCCACTCAATCAAAAACACAACGCGCAAAAGGGTAATTCGATGAAGCAGATCTTGATCTCTATGGCAATCTATTGTGCGGCGTCCGTCGGCGCGGCGCACGCAAGTCCCGGCCCAAGTCCGACCGCGCCGGCAGCGCCGATTGCGGCGCCAAAGGATCGGGCATATGCCGGCGACATTCGTCTTAGCGTAGATGCCTCCGATCTCGAACGACGAATCGTTCGCGTTCACGAAACCGTGAGCGGAGTGAGCACGGATACCGTGCTGCTTTATCCGAAGTGGTTGCCGGGAACGCACGCACCCGAGGGTACCATCGATAAGCTCGCGGGCATTCGGATAACGGCGAACGGTGCGCCGGTGTCGTGGTCGCGCGATCCCATTGATGTCTACGCGTTTCACGTGCATCCGGCCTCCGGGGTGAAATCGATCGACATCGATTTCGACTACCTGTCTCCAACCAGTCCGAAAGTTGGTCCCATTGAGATCACGCGCGACATCCTGTTCCTCGAGTGGAACGCGCTTGTGCTCTACCCGGCCGGCTACTTCGCACGGCAGATTCCGGTCGAGGCAAGCCTCACGCTGCCCGTCGACTGGAAATTCGCATCGGCACTGGAAACGGTGCCTGCGAGCGGCAAGGAGACCAAATTCAAGCGCGTGAGCCTGGAAACCTTCATTGACAGTCCGGTGTACGCGGGCCGGTATACCGCGCGACTTGACCTCGATCCCAACGGCACGGCACCGGTCCATCTGGACCTGTTCGCCGACCGGCCGGAACTCTTGGCGGTCAAACCGGAGCAACTAGAGGCCCACCGAAATCTCGTGCAGCAGGCCTATAAGATCTTCGGCTCGCACCACTACTCACACTACGATTTTCTGTATTCATTGAGCGATCAGGTTCAACAGAACGGCCTGGAGCATCATCAGTCGAGCGAGGACGGCAGCGATCCCAATGCGTTTACCGAATGGAACAAAACCGCGTTCGGCCGGGATTTGCTCGCGCATGAATTCACTCATTCTTGGAACGGCAAGTTCCGGCGTCCGGCGGACCTGTGGACCCCGAACTACAACGTGCCGATGCAGGACAGTCTCTTGTGGGTGTATGAAGGCCAGACCGAATATTGGGGTCAGGTACTGACTGCTCGATCGGGTCTGTGGACCCAACAGCAGGCGCTCGATCAGCTCGCCCTCACAGCGGCCTACTATGACGTCCAAGCAGGTCGTCGGTGGCGCGCTCTGCAGGATACGACCAACGACGAGATCATCAATCCGCGCCGTCCCATGTCCTGGCGCAATTGGCAACGCTTCGAGGACTATTACTCAGAGAGTCAATTGGTCTGGCTCGACGCCGACACCTTGATCCGCGAGCGCTCGCAGGGAAAGCGATCGCTGGACGATTTTGCGCGGACCTTTTTCGGCATCGACGACGGCAGCTTCACCGCCGTGGCCTATACCTTTGACGACGTGGTCAAGGCGCTGAACGCCGTGGAACCCTACGATTGGGCAGCATTCCTGCGCACGCGGCTCGATTCCATCGGCAAGCCGGCGCCCCTCGATGGATTGCGGCGCGGCGGCTACAAGCTGGTGTTTTCGGACACTCCCAGCGAATTGCTGAAGGCGCACGAAGAACAGAGTAAGCGCGTGAACCTGCTGTTCTCCATCGGGGTCGAAATCGACGACAAGGATGGCACCGTCCTGGAGGTACTCTGGGATAGCGCTGCCTTCAAGGCGAAGGTTACGGAGAGCAGCGTCATACTGGCAATCAACGGCGCCGCCTACAGCGCTGATGTACTCAAAGACGCGATCCGATCGGCGAAGACGACGAAGCTACCGATCGAGCTGATCGTCAAGAGCGGTGATCGATTTAGAGTCCTCGCTCTGGACTATCACGATGGCCTGCGCTACCCGCATCTGGAACGCGAGCCGGAGGCACCGGCGCGGCTCGACGATATCTTGGCCGCGCGAAAATAGTCTCAGTGACCCGGGGGCGATGCGCCCCCGGTACCCTGGCGGCAAGGTTGAGTAGCATAATTGCGTAGCATGCAATCTGACCATGCCAAGTAAAATCGCTGCTTCCCTCCGCCTGGCCGCCGTCGCATGCCTGACGCTGGCAACCCTATTGTTCACGTCTTTGGCCGCCAGCCAGAGCATTGCACTGACGTTCGATGACGGGCCAGACATGGCCGACAAGACCGGGCTCAGTGCCGCCGAGCGAAACGCCGCTATTCTTTCGCAATTGGCGGAAGCCCATATCAAGTCCATCCTGTTCGTCACAAGGACAGACTCCGACAAGAACAGAAACGAGCTGATTCGACAGTGGGGCGAGGAGGGGCACAGGATTGGGAATCACACCGCCACTCACCCGAACTTTGAACAAGTCAGCCTTGCAGATTACGAGCAGGAATTCCGCGCTTGCGACAACGCGATCCGCAGCATGCCTGGATTTGCACGAAGGTTTCGATTCCCGTATTTAAAGGAGGGGAACACCGCTGAGAAACGCGACGGCTTCAGAATGTTTTTGGACTCGAGTGGATATAAACCAGGCCCCGTCTCAGTGGACGCAAGCGATTGGTATTACAGCAAGAGGTTGGTCGATCGGCTCACAAGAGAGCCGCAAGCGGATCGGTTAGCTTATCGAGATGCGTACCTCCGTCATCTATACGACAGGGCGCAGTACTACGATGGCTTATCTCGAGCGGTCCTTGGCCGCTCCGTGGCACACGTGCTGCTGTTGCATCACAACTTGATCAATGCCTTGTTCCTGAGGGATGTGGCGCAAATGTTCCGGGACAAGGGATGGAGCATCATTGACTCGGAAACTGCATTTCAAGACCCGGTGTACGCGATGCGTCCCGACGTACTGCCGGCCGGCGAGAGTATTCTTTGGGCACTCGCAAAGCAAAAGGGCATTCCTGGCCTTCGCTACCCCGGAGAGGATGATGTCTACGAGAAGCCGATCCTCGATCGCCTGCATCTTTAAGAGAATCTGATGCGATCCATCTCAACGCTGGCGAGCGACACACGGTAAGAGCTCGCCTGCGAGTTCGCGACGCCTTTATGACCGAACTTCCGTCGGTACGGGATGCGCTATAAGGGGGTATGTTGAACACGAACGCGACACGAAAACAGATTTGGCTGCCGATGGCGGCGCTGCTTGCAGCAAACTACTGCTTTGCCCAGAGAATAGACCCGGAAATCGGCCGTCAGATTGCAGCGATTCAGGCGATCGACAATCACGCTCACCCGGTGCTGGCGCCTCCGTTCGACATCTCGGACAGGGAGTTCGACGCCCTTCCGGTGTCCTCTTTCGTTTTGTTGCATAACGGGTGGCCCTTCGTGCGGGAGATGGGAGCTCTGCTGCAAAAGCCGACCGTCTATGCGGACATTTCATCCCAGTCGCTCACCATGACTCCGCATACACAGGCGCAGTGGTTGCGGGAATGGTTGGAGATCGTGCCGGAGAAAGTGCTGTTCGGTACGGACGGGTATCCCTACTCGGACGAATTGGGCTGGCTACCGTGGCAGACGTATCAAAGCTTTTCGCTGAAAGGCGCTTGACCCACGTACCAGTGCTGGAGACAAACGAAACCGGCGAGCAACGCCTGCGAGGCTTGCTGTCGGCGGCAAAGGTCAAGCGCTTGTTGTCGACGCCCAGCAAGCAGCAAGGGTACAAAACAAGGGGTAACCCCGAGGTGGTTAGTACTTAGCCGCCAATTGGTTTGTGTGCACCACCCGCGTCGCACAGTTACCTTGAGGGCGATTGACGCGCGACTAAACCGGTGTTCATCTCCCGGGTAAACCTTTTGTACTGGTTACGTCCATCTCTCTTGGCGTGATACATCGCGGTATCAGCGTTTGCAAGAACCACTTCGACTTGATCGCCGTCCTCCGGATAGATGCTGATCCCAATGCTCAACGTGACGTTGAGCCGGTGGTCGCCGATGAGATGGGGCTCGGCCATGGTCTTGAGCAACTTTTCTGCGGCGCGGGCCGCGTCCTGCGCCGCCTCGATTTCAGACAGCAGCACGACGAATTCATCGCCGCCGTGGCGGCTGACGGTGTCTGAGTGGCGAACACATGCTTCTAGGCGCTTTGCGGTCGACTGCAGCAACTGATCGCCAACCGAATGCCCCAAAGAATCGTTGATCTCCTTGAAATTGTCGACATCCAGAAACATTAATGCGACTCTCTTGCGATGACGTTGCGCGAGGGCGATCGACTGCGCCAAGCGATCGGTCAAAAGCGCGCGGTTTGGCAACCCGGTCAGGAAGTCGCGTTCGGCCTTAAAGGACATTTGCAGTGTGGCGTGCTCGGCGGCCTCGGTCATTGTCTGCGAATGAACCGCCGCGACGACAAGATTCTCGTTCGCTTCCATCAGCTGCTTCTCCAAATGCCCGCGATGCCTGCCGGTTGCCCGCAGGGCCTCTTCGCGCTGGTCAGCAATCTTGTCTCGCAGATCGGCGGCCGCTTGGCGCCGGTCGGCGGCCTGCTCGCGGACAGCTACTGCGCTCTCACGCGCGGCGAGCGTCACGGGGGTCGAGACGGCACGAAAACTCTCGTTTGATGCCACTTGCTGTGCCATCGCGTCCCTGGGACGAGTGTCGTCGAGAATGCTCATTGGAGTCTGACTCAGTCAACCGCAAGGGCCACGGGCATCTGGGTCGGGCGTCCGCTGAGCAGGCCTTGGTAGTCGCTCACCGGCTCACCAATGATGATGCCGGCGTCGGTGATCTCGAATAGCCGAAGCTCGTTGCTGTGGGCGCTGCCGCGCACTTTGACGACGGCCATGACGCGCTTCAAGCGGCTCTCGATTTCGATGTAGCGCTCGACGATGATGGCGTCGGTGAGAAACGCTGACCCATACGGGCTGAAGCGCAGGTCGGTATAGCGGTCCTCGAGTTCCGAGGTCATGAGTACCGTTACACCGAGACCGGACAGCACGGCGACCATGCGAAACAGCGATTCGCGAAAATCTTCGCGGAATGTCGGTGCCACGGCGAGCTCGAATCCCGACAGCGAGTCGATGACCACCCGGGTTGCTTTCATTTTATGAATGAGGTTGACCAGATGCTGCACGATCTCGTCGATCGACAGGTCCAGTGAGCGCGTATTGATGAGGCCGACCTGCCCGGCTCGGACCATGTCATCAATGGTGCGAGTCCGCGACTGACTTGGCGTTTGCTCGAATGCAACGATGACGCCCGATTCGCCCCGCCGCACGCCTTCCGCCAAGAACGCCGTTGCGAGAATCGTCTTACCGGAGCCCGATGGTCCGGCCACCAGCATCGAATAGCCCGACGGCAGGCCACCTCCCAACATCTTGTCGAGCCCCGGCACGCCCGTGGTCACGCGGGCTTTGGTACGGCGCGATCCGGCGGGTTCGTCTTTGGCGCCGCTATCATCACGAACGAGCGCCGTCGGAAAAACTTCGATGCCGGCGCTGGAGATCCGAAATGTTTGCATTCCTGGGCGGCTCGCCTGACCACGCATTTTGAGCACCTGCATTTGGCGCACCATGGAATTCCGGTGGACGCATTGATTCAGCGATAACAGGCCGTCGGCAACGGTAAAGACCGGATGAGGGTCACTGTCCGACAGATATTCCCCAATCAGAAAGGTCGTGGCCTCCCAGCTGCTCAGGTGAATGCCGAGTTGCTGAATGAACTGCTGCAAGCTCAGCGTGCCCTGGGGTTGATGCCGTGCTTCCACCATGACCGAACGGAACGAATCGACGAAGACCAATCCGGGAGAGAATGCCTCGACCTCCTTAATGATGCGCGCCAGCACCTCGTCGAAATTACCGGTCGATACGACTTCGCTCAAATTGACGAAGCGAATTGAATTCGTGATCTTCTCGGGGTCGAAGAACGAGAATTGCTGCTGATAACGCAACATCTTTAACGGCGGTTCGCCGAGCACGGTGAAGAACAGCGCCGGCCGCTCCTTGGTGGCCAATGCGAACATGATCTGGTGCGCGAGCGTCGTTTTCCCGGAACCAGGGGCACCCACAATGAGATTGAAGGAAAATTCCGGCAGACCGCCGCCCAGAATGGCATCGAGCCCCGGCACGCCGCTGGCCAGACGCCGTATGGTTACTTTGTTGCTCATAATGCGGATTCCTGCCCGGAAAAAAAAGATGGAGGCGCCCAGACGGGAGCCAACAATCGCGTGGTCAACGACTCGCCAATCAACCTCGACAACAATTCAGTGAACGTTACCAGCAGCGTGTAGCTCGCCTCCGCGGCGCTGGACGCAAGTTGGCCTGTAAGACACAGCATGAGGCTCGGCATCGGGCTGTCGCTTCCCCCTCGATCCACGGCGACCGCAAGCCAGGGAAACTCCATACTGACCTGGTGCAGCGCGCGGCTGAAGAGGACGTCCAGCCCTCGCGCGCCGATCACCGGTGCCAGTTGCGTGGCCACCAGACGCCACGTGGCTGCCGTGGCTTCGGCAGTCGCGTTCGCATCAGGAAGGCGCCCGGCGCGCTGCCCAAGTGTCGTTCGTATCGCTTCGCGGAGCGGGTTACCACTCCCTGTGGGCGTGTCCATTGCTTCAACTATCCGCTGCAGAATTTGAGATCCTCTAAGGCCATGTGTGGCAGCGCGGGATAAAAATGCCCCTTCCCACGGTTTACTGGGCCTCGCACAGCAACCCGGATGAGGGCATGCGCACCGACCTTCAGTCGGGGGGTTGAGCGACTGGCGCGGTTTCGCCGAATGGACCTTAACCACGTTTACACGGCCGATACGATCAAGCTAGTGTCGGCCTCGACGCCCACCTACGTCTGTGCGTTGGCGTACGCATGCCGGTTTGAAATGCCTCTTAAGATCGTGGGATTTCGCCGACTCTTCGAAAGCCCCTACTGCGAAACCCGAACCGCAACCCATCGCTTGCCGCGACTGCAGATCATCTGCCGATCACTCGGCGCCGCGGACTGTACAAAAGTGAAAGCGAAATCACGAAGCAGATGGCGCCGCGTTGGCGCGCGTCCTATGCAAAGATGCTCGAGGCCGTGGCGCGTCTTCACCGCGCCGGTATTCAAATCGTCTCAGGCACTGATGATGTCTTCGCCCTTCAGCGGGGAACTGGAGTCATACGTAAAGGCTGGAATTCCTGCCAACGGAGTGTTGCGAATCGCAAGTGGAACGCATATTACCCGGCGGAACTGTACGGCGAACTTGGCGTGAAGCCATTTGCGCCTGGATTGAAGCCTGAACTAGGCGCTGTCGCGGGGCATTGAAGGCGAGCTTGAGTTGCGCGCAGACGTGCTCACGGTTCCATCCGATCCAGCCGCGTAGTGACCCAGCCAATCGATGAAGGGCGCCAAGGATTGAGGGCGAGCGCTGTAGTGGGTTTCACGTCCGTTGCGCCGATCGCGCACCAATCCGGCTTCCTTAAGGAGGGCGAGGTGCTTGGAGACCATGGGCTGAGAGACGCCGGAATGATCGGTAAGGGCGTGAACGGAGTGCTCACCATCGCGCGCCAGGCGCTCGAAGAGCGCTCGGCGGGTAGGATCGGCGAGAGTCTTGAACAATAGATCGCCGGCGGCATGCATGTGTAAACCATAACCCAACGGTTATGGTTTGGCAAGCATAGGGCGCCGTTTTGGTTGCGCTGCGATGTGCTTGAAGTAAGGTGTGATCCAGCGCACACCGTGTGCATCTGCGGGGCAAATGCGCCATTTTTATGCGGATCGGTCTTCAGTCTTATGGTCACTAACGATGTAGGCTTCGGCGGTAAATGGACCTCAACAGACACTCATGACTCGACAGTGGCGCAATCCGATCGACGATCCGCAAGAGCCGAGCGATCTGTTTCGCTCGATCAAATCCAAGATCGCCCAACGCGGTAACGCCGTCGCGGACGATGGGATCACCGTCGATCTGTTTCCTGCGGCCGGCGAGACTGTGGAAGACACGCGCACGATGCCCCTGGTCCCCACGTCGGCGGCGCGCTTAAGTGTAGGCGAGGTCCTTGGTGGCCGTTACGTGATCGAAAGTCAGCTGGCCAGCGGTGGGATGGGCACCGTCTACAAGGCGTTCGACCGATCGCGCAGCGAACACGCCGAGACCAGCGCCCAGGTGGCGATCAAGGTGTTGCATGACCCTAGCGGGGATGCTGACATATTATCGAAACTGCGCCGTGAATTTTATTGTGCACAGGCTCTCTCGCACCAAAACATCGTCAAGGTCTTCGAGTTGGATCTAGACGGGAAATTTCCATTCTTCACCATGGAATTGATCGACGGAAAGACCCTGCCCATCGTCATGCAAGACTTCCATCCGCTTCCGCTGCCGCGCGCCTACGCCTGGGCGGTCATTCGCGAGGTCGGCGCTGGTCTCGCGCACGCGCACGACCGGCGCGTTATTCACGGCGATTTGAAGCCGCAAAATGTGATGGTCACGGACACAGGGGAACTGCGCATACTCGATTTCGGAAGATCGGGCGAGTCGGCTGCCGCGTTGACGCCGGCGTACGCGTCTTGCGAACTCCTCGAAGGCCGCGAGCCCGATCTACGCGATGATCTTTTTGCGCTTGCGTGCCTATCTTACGAGTTGCTGGCGGGAGACCACCCCTTTCAGCATCGACGTTCAACCGAGGCGCGCACGCTCAAGATGACGCCGCAGCGTCCGCCTGGACTTTCGAGACGGCAGTGGCGGGCACTAACGACGGGCCTTGCGTGGGATCGGGCGAACCGCACGCAGTCGGTGCGCGAGTGGCTTGCCGAACTCGATCTCGGCAGCGATCCCTTAGGACCCGTGCCCGTAGCGCAGGACTCCGAGCCGTTGCCGATGCGCAAAGGCCATAGGATGTCTGCGTTGATCGCTGTGATGGCGGCAATTCTCGTTTGCGGCATCACTTGGGCGGTGCTCAGTCGGCCCAAGGTGCCGAGCGTCGCGCTACAGGCTGCCGATCCCGAGGCAGATGTCGCAGCCAGTACGCCCTTGAATGTAGAGCGCGCACTCGCGGAAACGGACACCGATGAATCTGAACCGCCCGCTGCAGCGCCGCCATCAAAGGCCGACAGCAAAAATCGAAAATCGGGCGCAACGAGCGCTGTACGGCCGATCGACAGGACGGAAAAGATCAGTGTGGCCTCCGCCTTGTACCCGATTGGCCCGCACCAGAAATTCGCGGAAATCCGCGTCCACCGCTCTTGGGGATCCAAGGGCGACACGAGTTTCGAATGGTGGACGGAGCCAGGATCCGCCCTTGCCGGCACCGACTTCGCGCCGCAGGCGCCAACGACGATATTTTTTCCGTCCGGCGTGCACACCGTCAGTCTCTTTATCAAACTCGTTCCCAATCCTGCTCGAAAGCGGCCTGCCGTCTTCTTCGTCGTCCTCGGCAATCCCAGCACCGGCACTTCATTGGGTGCCGTATCGAAAGCGGCGGTATCACTTCATCCATGAATTCGAAGGCGCCTCGATACGGGGTGGCGCGGATGATCTCAAAGCTAGGTTTCGGTTCTCGCACCCAGGCTGCAAAGTGGGTGCGCGAGGGCCGGGTTCGCGTCAACGGACGGTTCGTGAAGGATCCGGAATTCCCGATAAATCCCGGCGCCGACCGAATCACAGTAGACGGTCGCACCGATACGCCTGTGCGCTTGGTCGTCATGCTCAACAAACCTCGAGGTTTGGTCACCACAACAAGCGATGAACAAGGTCGCGAAACGGTTTACCGATGCTTCGAGGGCGCTACCATGCCATGGCTCGCGCCGGTGGGGCGACTGGACAAGGCCAGCGAGGGTCTCCTGTTGTTCAGCAACGACCCGGCATGGGCAGACCGCATTACGCAGCCGGCTTCCGGTCCCGACAAAACCTATCACGTGCAGATTGACCGCCTACCCGATGCGGCATTACTCGCGGATCTTGAGCGCGGCATACACGTCGATGGCGAACGGCTCGCGGCAAAATCGGCGCGCTGCCTGCGCAGCGGCCACAAGAATGCTTGGCTCGAAATCGTGCTCGATGAAGGACGCAATCGGCAGATACGCCGCTTGCTGAGTGCGTTTGACATTGAAACACTGCGCCTGGTGCGAGTCTGCCTCGGCAAGTTGCAATTGGGAGAATTACCCAAAGGCAAATGGCGCGTGCTGACGGAGCAAGAGATCGAAATGCTCGTGCCCGCGAAGGCTTAGACTAGGTTGCATCGGCTTGCGAGAGGGGGATTTTTATGCCGTCTGGCCCGATCGAAATTTGGCATCACCTCGTCGGGAAACGCGATACACGGGGGCTCGATGCGCTCCTTGCCGACGAGGCGGTCTTCTACTCGCCGGTCGTCCATACGCCCCAAGTCGGAAAGGCCATCACGAAAAAGTACCTCGCCGCCGCTTTCCAGGTCTTTTTCCACGAGTCGTTTCGCTACGTGCGTGAACTCAAGGGCGATCGAGACGCCATTCTCGAGTTTGAGGTAAAAATCGATGGTATCACCGTCAATGGTGTCGACATGATCAAGTGGAACGACGCCGGAAAGATAACCGAGTTCAAAGTCATGCTTCGGCCTTTGAAGGCGGTGCACTTGATTCACCAGAAGATGGCGGAGATGCTTCAAGCCGGCCAGTAGCCGCACCGCGCCCCATCAACGTCGCGAGTCGGTGCGGGATGCAACGACTCCAAGAATTGGCCCCATATCGAATCCGCGATCCTCACGACCGAGTCGTGGTGCGTAGAGGCTTGATATTGACCCATCCAAGTACAGAGCCTCGCGACAATGCAAGTGATCGCGGAAGTAGCCGGCAAACTCATAAAATGTCACGGGTGATTCGCTGATCACGAAGACGACAGCCTCAGGGGATGGTGCGCAAACACCGTTTCTGATCTTTCGCCACGGTGAGTTAGGAGTCATGACCGCAGAGGTGGTTATCTCTCCTTCGTGAACCAGCATGGGGCCGGATTGCGTCGCGAGCAACGGCTTCGGCTTTTGCAGCCAGTACTCATTGGTCGTGATCACGCGTGCCGAATTGCCTTCCACCAGAAAAACGCCATTGGGTTGCTGCGAAAAATTGCCGGAACCCGTGTGACGATTCAGCGGGAACAACTCGAGCCCCTCCGTCACGAACAATCCAACCGGCGAGAAATCGGGTCGGTACATGCCTGCGTTCACGGCAAATACCAAATTCTTCCCCTGGATTTCCAAGGCATCGCGCAACGCGGAAAATTGACGATAGGGCCGGCCGGCGACGTCCCGCCAGAACAGATCCAACCGCTCGCGATGCAAATCCACTCGACACGCCGTGAAGGATGTATCGCCGACGGTTTCCGCTGCACACTCGACGGCTTGCGCTGCGCCACTGTAGACCAGCACACCGCCGACTATGCTCAGCAGCCCTGCACGCGCTCCTCGGGTCACTAAGTACACCCGATATTGGCGATCATCAGCCCGCCGATGGCGGTCCGTCGTTTGCTCATGGTCCTTCCCTAACTCAAACGCAAGCCAACGAAGTATAGAGCCGCCGAAAGGTGAAAGTGACCTGCATTCGCATCTACAATGAGGAAATGAATCATCCATTGCAGTGTAAGTGCGGGACTCTCAAAGGCACCGTAAGTCATCCGAAAGGCGTCAACCGGGTCGTGTGTTACTGCCGAGACTGCCAGGCCTTCGCGCACTTCTTGGGGAAAGCGGCTGAGACGCTCGATGCCAAAGGTGGCACGGATGTGATTCAAACTCTTCCCGCACACCTGACATTCACGACCGGCCAGGAAGCCCTCGCTTGCATGCGCCTGAGCGACAAGGGTCTCGTTCGCTGGTATGCCAAGTGCTGCAATACTCCCATCGGCAACACGCTGGTGGACTATCGATTCTCCTTCATTGGCTTGGTACACACCTGCTTGCAGACTCCTGACCGATCGCTGGATGCTTCCTTCGGGCCCGTGCGGATGTGGAGCTTTACGAAGGGCGCCAAGGGCGAGGTGAAGTCGAGTCCGCTCGCCATGATGGTAGGAATTCTGCGGCTGATCGCCATGGTGGCGCGCGCTCGCATCACGGGCGCCTATAAGCGCACGCCATTATTTTCGCCGGATACCGGCGCCCCCATTGCAACGCCGAAAATACTCAGCGCGGCCGAACGCGCAGCCGTTTATAGGAACGTGTGAATCGCGGGATTGCGCGGCGCCGCCGCGTTGAGATCGCGTCGGCGCGCGTTACTGGCGCGCGGTGTCTGCGGTTGTTGTCGATGCCGGCGCCGCCTCGGCCGGCGGCGTGGGTAACTCGGCTTCCAGGCCCACGGTTGCGATAACGCCATCTGCCTTCTGCAAGACTTCTCGGGCGTAGTCCCAATGGATGGCGACGGTGGTCTCGCCGACCGCAGCCTTCAATAAGTCGGAAAACTGCTCGATCTCAGGTTCAAAGCTCTGGCCCTGGGCGTCGACCGGGGGATGTGCTTCAAGCAACAGTTCTCCGTCGACCCACGCGACCTTCACCGGCTCGTTGATCAGACGCACCGGTGTGCCGACAGGGATCAGTGGAAAGAGGGCGGCGACGTCGTCGGGATACATACGAATGCAGCCGTGCGTGACGGCCAGTCCGACGGCGATCGGGTTGTTTGTGCCGTGAATGAGATAGGTCCCATTGCCGGCGGCCAGTCGCATGGCATATGCCCCGAGGGGATTGGCCGGTCCCGGACCCACCTTGGGCGGGAGCGGATCGCCTGCTTCGGCGTGCTCTTTGCGGACAGACTCCGGCGGAAACCACGTCGGATCCTTTTGCTTTTGAATGACGCGGGTCGTACCCAACGGCGTGCGCCAGTCCATTTTTCCGATGCTGACCGGATAGGTAATGACCTCGATGGGACCGCCGCGCTTCGGTTTCGGGTAGTAGTAGAGCCGATGCTCGGGAAGATTGACGATGATTCCTTCGCGCGGCCCTGCCGGCAGTATGTGCCGCCCCGGGATCACCAACTGCTTGCCGGCGCCCGGCAACCACGGGTCGACGCCGGGATTGACCCGGATCACTTCTTCGGAGCCAAGGCTGTACTTTGCCGCGAGGGCGTACAGCGTGTCTTCGTAAACCGTCACGATCGTCTGGTCTTGACCGACCACGGGGTCATCGGGTTTTGCCAGGGGGTAGGTCGTCGCATTCGCGCTGGAAAAGGCTGCGGTGCTGAGCAGGGCGAGCAAAGCCGCCCGCACGGCGACGCGGCTGAATCGACTGGCCGGTGCGGCATTCAAATTAAGAGCGTCCACATGATTAGACTAGCACGTGCCCGGCTGCTTTGAGTCACGGTATGCTTAGTGGCTTTCATCAGGGGCGAGCGCGATGAGTCTTGGGCCGGTCCCCAGGGCTATCAGGCTGCGGTCGCTGAGCGCGAGCGGGCATTCGAGCAGGAACTGAAGCGGCAGGAGAATTGAGGATGATTTTATTGGACGGTATTTATCATGCATAGCGATCGACACACGCCAATTGGGAAATTGCTGCTGCCGGTCGTTTTGTTGATGACGGCTGGAGTTTCTTTTGCGCAAGCGCCGGCGGCGCTCAAACCCTACATCAGCGAAGATGCTCAGGCTTGGGTGCTGATGCATGTGCGCGTCATCGACGGCACCGGCGCAGCCCCGGTGGAGGATCAGCGCATCGACATCGAGGGCGGAAAGATCAGCCGCGTGCAAAGTGCGAAGCTTAAGAATGCCTATCCGGCCGGCGCGAAGATTTTGGACCTGACCGGAAAGACCGTCATTCCCGGACTGGTCGGCATGCACGAACATCTCTTTTACACTGGACCCGAGCGCGCCAAGGACGGCTTGCCGTTTTGGATCGAGATGATCGACAGCGGACCGCGCCTGTATCTGGCGAGCGGCGTCACGACCGCGCGCACCGCCGGCAGCATGGAGCCGTACACGGATCTGTCGTTGAAGAAGCTGATCGATGCGGGGGAAAAGCCGGGCCCGAAACTGCGGATAACCGGTCCATATATCGGCGATCTGTTGAGTATCGCACCGCAGCTGCATACCCTCGCCGATACCGATGATGCCGGCCGCACCGTTGACTATTGGGCTGCGGAGGGTGTCACCTCGTTCAAGGCCTACATGGGTATCAAGCCCGATGAGTTGAAGGTGGCCATTGACCATGCCCATGCCAAGGGCCTGAAAATGACCGGGCATCTGTGCGCGGTCGGCTTTAGAGAAGCCGCGGCCCTCGGGATCGACAATCTCGAGCACGGCATCATCGTCGATACCGAATTTCTTCCCACGAAAAAACCGGGGATCTGTCCGGCAAAGGAGGCTGCCGAGGATTTCGCCAAGAATGTGGACATCGAAGGCGCGCCCGTACAAAGCATGATTCGCGATCTGGTCAGTCACCATGTTGCGGTGACCTCGACGTTGGCGGTATTTGAAATATCCGTTCCGAACCGGCCGGCGCTGCGCAAGATGATGCGCGCCAAAGACGCACTCAGCCCGGCAGGGTGGTCGACTTATTTAAGGGTTCGCGGCGGCATCGCTGAGGAAAACAACCCCATGGCTGCGGTTTCCCTCAAGAAGGAAATGCAATTCGAGCGCGACTTCGTTAAAGCCGGCGGACTGCTGCTCGCGGGCTGCGATCCCACCTCCTTCGGCGGCGTCCTGCCGGGATTCGGCGATCAACGAGGGATAGAGCTCCTGGTGGACGCGGGGTTCACGCCCGTCGAAGCCATTCATATCGCGACCCAAAATGGCGCCATATTTTTAGGCGAGAGTGAGAACATCGGATCCATCGCCGCCGGCAAAGCCGCAGACTTGGTGGTGCTGGCGGGCAACCCCGCGCAAAATATTGAGGACATTGAGAATGTGCAGCTCGTCTTCAAGGACGGCATCGGATTCGATCCGGCAAAGCTGATTCAATCCGTGCAGGGACTGGTGGGTCAGCGCTAGGCTGAACCTTTTCCCGTGTCGAACCCTGAGGTGCCACTGCTTGCCGCCGACGAACCGCCGGCGTTCGTCGAATACCAAAGCCAGGGTCGATCTGCCTTTGTCATCGTGGTGGACCACGCCGGTGCACGCATCCCGCGGCGTTTGGCGAATCTTGGACTGTCCTCCGCGGAACTCAAGCGACACATCGCCTGGGACATCGGTGCCCTTGGCGTCGCGCGCCGAGTGGCGGCCGCCATCGATGCGCCGCTGGTGGCGCAAAACTATTCTCGCCTGGTGATCGATTGCAATCGCAATCCGCAAGTCGCGTCCTCAATCCCGCATATCAGTGAAACCAGCGAGATACCCGGCAACATCAATTTGAGTCCCACCGACATCGCCGTGCGGCGCGCCGGGATCTTCGATCCCTATCACCGGCGGATTCGTGAACTCATCGAGGAAAGGCTGGCAGCCAACCGGCCCACCATCTTGGTGGCGCAGCACACCATGACCGATATCTACAAGGGCGTGCGGCGCGACATGCACGCCGCGATTCTTTACAACCGCGATCGCCGCTTTGCCGGTATCGTGCTCGACATGCTGCGCCGGGAAGCCCAGTTGATTGTTGCGGACAATGAGCCCTATTTTGTGAGCGACGAGACCGACTACACCGTGCCTCGCCACGCGGAAGCTCGTTCTTTGCCGTATGTGGAAATCGAAATTCGCCAGGACCTGGTCACCGACGATGCCGGACAGTGCGAGTGGGCGGTACGTATCGCCCGCGCGCTTAGAGACGCTGAAGAGGAATTTACCGCCGCTCACGCGAGGCTGAAGCCATGAATCGCGTACCGACAGCGCCGGCGCTCTTCGTGTCGCACGGTGCACCGACGTTCGCGCTCGAACCGGGATTGCTGGGGCCGAAACTGAGGCAGTTGGGTGAGGGGCTTGCCGGTCTGGCTGCGGTCGCCGTGGTATCGGCGCACTGGCAAACCGCGGGCGTGCAAGTGATGCGCACCGCCGCGCCGGAAACTATTCATGATTTCGGCGGCTTTCCCCCGGCCCTGTATCGACTCCAGTACCCCGCGCCGGGCGCGCCGGCGGTGGCGGCCGACACCGCAGCCCTGCTCAAAGCGGCTGGATTTGATGTGTCCCTCGACGATGGCCGCGGGCTCGACCATGGCGTGTGGGTGCCCCTGCTGTACTTGTTGCCGGAGGCTAAAGTTCCTGTCTTTCAGGTGTCGCTGCCGTTCGCATTCGATGCGAAGAAAGCCCTGCAGCTCGGCAGGGCACTGAAACCGCTGCGTCAGCAAAACGTGCTGGTCATGGGTTCCGGCAGCCTCACACACAATCTGCGTGAGATCGGGCAGACCGATCCGAGCTATACGATGTACGCCCGCGAATTCACGGCTTGGGTTCGCCGGCATGTGCAGGGAAGAGACGTAGAAGCGCTCACGGATTATCGGCGGCGTGCCCCGCATGCCCAGCGCGCGCATCCCACTGAGGAACATTTCCTGCCCTTGCTCGTGGCGGTCGGAGCCGGCGAGGATGAGGACGCAGTCGGTGTCATCGACGGCGGCATGACATACGGTGTGCTGTCCATGGAGTCGTACGTATTCGGGCGCACGAATTGATCGATGGAATCATCCGCCGGCCGCCGTTTTACCGGCTTCGATCTTGTCTTGCGTCTTCGTTTCGAAATCGCCGGCGTCATGACGCTCGTGCAACTGATCTGATAGCTCGCCCCACGCACAGTTGACCTTGCGCCCTCGCTGCACGGCGGGGCGCGCGGCGATCGCATCGGTCCAGCGCTGGACATTGGCGTATTCTTGCACTTGCAGGAATTCGCCCGCCCCATAGATCCGGCCCTTCACCAGGCCGCCATACCACGGCCAGACTGCCATATCGGCAATCGTATAGTCGGAGCCTGCCAGATACGCGGATTGCGCCAGCCGTCGATCGAGTACATCGAGCTGGCGCTTCACCTCCATCGCAAAACGATCGATGGCGTACTCGATCTTCGTCGGCGCGTAGGCGTAGAAGTGGCCAAATCCACCACCAAGGTAAGGCGCGCTGCCCATCTGCCAGAACAGCCAGGACAGGCATTCAGCACGGGTCGCTGCATCGGTCGGCAGAAACGCTCCGAACTTTTCGGCGAGGTACAGCAAAATCGATCCTGACTCGAACACCCGGATGGCCTTCGGGCCGGTCCGGTCCAGTAGGGCCGGGATTTTGGAGTTTGGGTTGACGGCCACGAAGCCGCTTCCGAATTGATCGCCTTCCGAGATCCGGATCAGCCAGGCGTCGTACTCCGCGCCGCTACGCTTTAGCGCCAGCAATTCTTCCAACATGATCGTGACCTTCACGCCGTTCGGCGTGGCCAGCGAATAGAGCTGGAGAGGATGGCGGCCGACCGGCAACTCTTTGTCATGCGTCGGTCCCGCTATCGGACGGTTGATGTTCGCGAACCGGCCGCCATTTTCTTTGTTCCATTTCCAGACTGGCGGCGGCGTGTATATAGGCGAGTCGTTCATCCCAAAGCTCCTGGTATCTTGTGCGACGATGCTACAGCCTCCGAACGGGAGGGCAGTAGATGTTACCGCCCGATGACTTTCCTAAGACCAGATCACGCTAGACTTCCGGTACCTGCTTGAAACAAATTCGCCAAACAGGCGCCCGGCTGGCCAAAACCGCGCGCAGTCTGACAGCAAGCCGAGTCAATGGCCCAATTTCATAGCGGCAGATGTACTCCATGATGTGGACACCTTATCGATAAAGAGCCGACATATGACAGTCACTTCGCGATGCAGCCATCTTGCATTGATTGCGGTCGCCGCCGCATTCGAAACGGCCACCTTCGGATTGGGAGCTCAGGCAGCCATCGCGGATGAACTGACACCGCGAGAGCCGCAATCCCCGGCAAGACTTGCCGTGATCGCAAAACCGCAGCTGGACCGTTCCGGCAAACGGCGCATCGGTAAAGCCTCGTTTTACGCGCGGATGTTCGCGGGAAGAAAGATGGCGAACGGCAACAGAATGGATCCGCAGAACAACAATGCCGCGAGCAGAACACTGCCGCTGGGCACGACCGCCAAGGTCACCAACCTCAAGACGGGCAAGAGTGCGGTGGTCACCATCGAAGATCGCGGCCCCTACGTCGAGGGACGCATCGTCGATCTATCCCCCGCGACTGCGCAGGAGATTGGCATTACCCGGCGCGAGGGTGTCACCAAGGTGGAAGTCGCGCCCATCAGCGTGCCGCAACCCGATGGCAGCGTGAAATTGGGCGCCGCGGCTGATGAGGTGAGGTTGGCAAGCAATGACAAGCCGTACCGGAAAGCGGATCTGCCGCGTTAAGTCGAGGCGTTGAGCCGAGCAGCGTCGAGTCCATGAGGCGCGGGGTGGACCGTCACGCGGTTCGCGGCGTCTCGCCCTTCAGCACCTGTAGAAATCGAGCGCGCTCGATATTCCCGCCGCTCAAGACCAGCGCAACGTCTTTGTCCTTCATGCGCTGCCCGTCTTGCAGCAGCGCG
Organism: Pseudomonadota bacterium; assembly: GCA_030775865.1. Lineage (GTDB taxonomy): Bacteria > Pseudomonadota > Gammaproteobacteria > Steroidobacterales > Steroidobacteraceae > Bog-1198. The sequence goes on from JALYIH010000036.1 coordinate 51,337, forward strand.
GCCAGCGGAGCGGCGGCGGCGCCCTCGGCGATCTGGTGGGTGTCATCGAAATAAACCCGCATCGCCTCCGCGATCTCATCTTCGCTGACTTGCACCCAGCGAGACACCCCACGACAGATTGTTGCGATGGCCTGCGCATTCGGTTCTCGCGTGGCGAGGCCGTCGGCGAAGGTGTTGGCTGAAGGGGACGAGACCGGATTGCCGGCGGCGAAGGAAAGCGCGGTTGCGGGCGCTTTGATGGGACTCACGCCGATAATTTCTGTCGGGAGCCCCAGCAAATCGCGAACTGTAACCAATCCGCAAATTCCCGATCCCATGCCAACCCCGACGTACACCGCGTCCAATTTGCCGCCGTCGCGGAACATCTCGAGGGCGTAGCTGGCCACGCCGACAACGAGATCCCGATGAAAGGACGGCACGAAATGCAGGTTTTCGACACCTGCGACGCGAAACGCTTCGTGCTTGGCCTCGTCGAAATCCCGCCCGAACTCGACCAGCTTCGCGCCGAATCCGGCGATCGCCGAATTCTGATCCGGAGAATTGCCGGCCGGCACATAAATGGTCGCGGGAATTCCGGCGCGAGCGGATGCGAAGGCAATCGATTGACCGTGATTGCCCCGCGTCGCCGATATCACACCCGTAATCCGCGGCTGGGCGCGGCACAGCCGATCCAGGTATACGATCCCGCCGCGAACCTTGAAGGCGCCGGTGGGCGTGTGATTTTCGTGCTTCACGCGCACGGTGCATCCGGCGCGGCGCTTGAGCTTCGGCCAGGCATAGAGAGGCGTCGGCGCCATCACGCGATGGACAAGTTCCGCGGCGCTCTCCAGCTCCTGGATGTCAAAAGTCATCGTTGAATCCAGCATGGACTCTCTCGCTCAAGCACAGCAGCCGCTGCGTTGGTAGAAATACCGGCAGGCGTCGTGGCCGTCGCCTCCTCGCGACTTTGGTCACACACCGGGCAGGTGATGATTGATTGCAATATGCCTTGGCTCACGGTTTGCGCGCCCCAATTGGAAGACATTGCTAGACTACATCGACCCACTTACTTACGCGTGGCAATTGTAGGACACCCGTGATCGGAGGAACTAAGTGCAGCACCATCGGCAGCCCTTAAACCGTTGGGTGAGCGCCACCGCACTGGCGGCGCTGCTCATGTCAGTTGGCTCGCTGTCCTTAAGTGCGCAACGCATCGACGATCTGGTGCCGCAAACACCCGCCGCATTCTTACCCGGCGGCATGCTGGGCATCCAGCTCGGTGGTTCCTGGGAGGCGAGCAAACAAAATCCTTCCCTGCATCAATTGACCTGCCAGCGCGTCCCGGACGCGAATGATTTTGACGAGGTGTGCTTTTTCAGGGCCTCCTCGGCAAGCCGTGTGGGCGGGGCTGAGATCCATGACGGATTCATCGTGCGCAAAGATGATCATGTCGTTCTGGTCGGTACAGGCATCACCATCAAGAACGCGGATGATCCACTGGCCGAAGCGGTCGTGCAGTCGTTTCAGTCGCAGATCCACTCGGCATTCCAGCACACGGGCGACAACGTCCTGTTCGTGAAACTGCCCGCAAGACATCTGACGGCGGACGAGCTGGCGGGCTATTCAAAGAAGGCGCCCGTGCTGTTGGTGCAGCTGGAAGTGAAGAGCAAAGAACTGGCCGTACTCTACGGATATCTCGGGCCGGTCAACGCCTTTGGAGCCTTGACGTCCGACTAGGCTCCGGGCCGCCACTGGCGCTCGTCGATAAAATATCGGATTATCCCGCAGCCATTCGATCGCTGTCGCTCCCCGTGGCGGGGCAGAGGAAATCTGAATCATGAAGATGACACGCGCGTGTGCCCTCGGCACGTTGCTGCCGGCTGTGGCCATGCTATCGGCGCTCGCCCCAGCTTCCGCGGTCGAACAGCCGGTGTTGCGCGATATTGCTGCCAGTTCCGACCCCGCGCAGGTGCAAGCGACCGTTCAAGCGCTGGTCGGCTTCGGCACGAGACATACGCTGTCGGATACGGCGTCCAACAAGCGCGGCATCGGCGCCGCGCGCCGTTGGGTGCAGGCTCGATTCGAGCAGATCGGCCGTGATTGCGGCGGCTGCCTGTCCATCGTCACTCCCTCGCAGACGGTCACCGGAACGCGGGTTCCCAAGCCGACGGCGATCGTCGATGTCGTTGCCGTTCAAAGAGGCAGCACCGACCCCGAACGGGTCGTGATTTTGACCGGGCATATCGACTCGCGGGTAACCGACGTGTTGAACGCCACCGCCGATGCGCCCGGCGCCGACGATGATGCATCCGGCGTTGCTGCCGTCATCGAGGCTGCGCGCATGTTGAGCCGCTATAAGTTTCCGGCCACCATCGTCTATGGCGTATTGTCCGGCGAGGAACAGGGTCTGTACGGCGGCAAAGTGCTGGCCGACTATGCCAAGGCCGAGGGGTGGCGGGTCGAGGCGAACTTGAACAACGACATCGTCGGCGGCACTCGCGGAATGAACGGCGTCGTCGACAACACCCGGCTGCGATTGTTCTCCGAAGGCACCCGCGACACGGAAACTGCCACGGACGCCAAACAACGGCGATTCGAGGGCGGCGAAAACGATTCGGCGTCGCGTAACGTGGCGCGCTACGCCAAACAGTTGGCAGAGACCTACCTGCCCAACTGGACCGTGGCGTTGGTGTATCGGCTGGATCGCTTTGGCCGTGGCGGCGATCATTCGGCATTCAATGCGCTGGGATACCCCGCGGTGAGGTTTACCGAGAACTCCGAAGATTATCGCCACCAACATCAGGACCTGCGCACCGAGGGCGGGGTGGAATTCGGCGATACGATTGCGCACGTCGATTTCCCCTACCTCGCCAAAGTGGCTGCCACCAATGCCATTGCCGCGGCATCGATGGTCTCCGCGCCTCCGCCGCCGGCGAATGTCAAGATTGCGGGCGCGGTCACCGCGGACACGAAACTGTCATGGAACGCGGCGCCGGGTTTGCACGCGGCGGGCTATCGTGTTCGTTGGCGCGATACCACGGAGCCTGCATGGACCCATTCTCGGGATGCCGGCACCGCTGAATCGCTCATCCTGACCAACGTGGCCATTGATGATTTCGCCTTCGGCGTGTCGAGCGTTTCTGCGGATGGTTTTGAAAGCCCGGTGGTGTTCCCCGGTGCTGCGGGAGCATTCTGGCCTTGAGCCGGCGTATCGCGGATCCGCGATGACTCCCCTGCTGTTCATTGCCGGCGCGGGCATCATCGCGGGGATGATGAATGGGCTCGTCGGCGGCGGCTCATTTGTCACCATACCGGCGTTGATCGCGGTCGGCCTGCCGTCGGTGACCGCGAATACCACGAGCACGGTGGCGCTGTTTCCTGGGCAACTCACCACCGCATGGACGTACCGGGATGGCCTGGGTCCCGTGGGCCCCGTGTCGCTGCGCACCTTGCTGGTGGCGACGTTCCTCGGCGGGGTGATCGGCGCGCTACTGCTGCTGCGTACGCCCATCACAGCCTTTGATCTCATCCTGCCGTGGCTGCTGGCGATAGCCACACTGATGCTGGCATTCGGGCGACAACTCGGCGAAGCATTGAGGAGCCGGTGGCACATTGGCGTACCCTTGGTGGTGGCCGTGCAATTTTGCCTCGGTGCCTATGGCGGCTATTTCGGCGGCGGCGTCGGCATCATGATGATGGCCGTGTGGAGCTTGCTCAGCGACCGCACGCTCAAGAGCTTCAATGCGCCGCGCACCTTGATGATCTGTGCAGCCAACACCGTGGCGGTGTTTATTTTCATAGCCGCTCACGCGGTCAGATGGCCCGAGGCGCTCAGCCTGCTGGCCGGTGCCGTTCTCGGCGGCTATTGCGGCGCAAACATTGGCCGTCGCGCGCCTGCCGGCGCGGTGCGCGTCGGAACCCTGCTCGTTTCAGTCGGTATCACGCTGGTGTTTTTCGCGCGGGCATACCTGAAGTGAATTCGGCCCCATAAACCGGCATGAGGGTGGGTCGGTCATCGCCTCATGGGGGCCCGCCCGGCGCGAACGCGCGGACCTCGCACGTGCCTTCCCAGCCTGGCAAGTAATCCTTATGCAGTTGCATGAACTCGACGGCTGATGCCACGGCCTCGTCCTTGTTCCTGAGTTCGAAGACGGCATAACCGCCGATGACCTCTTTCGCTTCTGCGAATGGGCCATCGAGCACACTGAGTTGCCCACCGACAATGCGCACTTGCGCGCCCAGGGCAATCGGCATCAGGCCGCCGTTGTCGAGCATGCGGCCGGCTTTGATCTCCCGGTTGGCGAGCTTGTGCATCTCCTCCAGGAGTTTTGGCGTCGGGGCGGCGGCATGGGCGGATTTGACGATGAACATGAATTTCATTTGAACAGTCTCCTCAATGCGACACGCGGGCGATACGCCGCTGAACTGGTTCGCTTACTAACTCGACGAACCAGACCCCCGCGGATCGACATACACGTCAAATAAATTTAGCAATCGGTTCAGAAGCGATTTGCGTCCACATCAAGAATGAACTGGGTCAGGCCGGTCATGTAAACCTGCTGATCGTCGTAAATGGCCAGGTGGCTGCCCTTCGGGCAATACAGATAGCGTCCCTTTTTGACCGACTTGGCGATTTTCTCCATCTGCGCAGGCTCCATCGTGTCGTAGCGGGCGCCGATGGCCAGCGTGGGCACCGTGATCTTGGGCAGGTCTGCAGTACGATCCCAGTTGAGCAGTTTTCCGCTGGCACCCATTTCGCTCGGGCCCTGCATCGGGATGTAGATCTTCTTGTTGATCTTGTTGAAGGCGCGTACCACGGGGTCGGGCCACTGATCCTGCGGCATGCGCAAGATGTGATCGACGTAAAAATGCGCCATCAACAGTTCTTCATAGCGTGGGTCGTCATATTGGCCCTTCGCTTCCAGGTTTTTGATTTCCGCGAGCGCCTTCTGATCCATCGCCGGCATCAGCACGCTGTTTGCATAGCGGTTGTACGCCGGAATACTGGCAACCATATTGGAGATCACGAGCGCCTTTAGATTCTGTTGATACTTAAGTGCGTACTCCAGCGCCAAGACGCCGCCCCAGGATTGGCCGTAAAGATAAAAATTGCTCTTGTCGAGTTTGAGCGCCTTGCGCACTTGTTCAAGTTCTTCGACGAAGCGCGGTATGTCCCAGAGCGATGGCTCGTCCGGTTGGTCGCTATAGGCAGAACCCAGTTGATCGTAGTAGTAGTACTCGATACCGGCATTCGGAAAGTAGCTGTCGAAGGCCTCGAAATATTCATGCGTGGCGCCCGGCCCACCATGCAGCAGCAGAACCTTGATGGTCGGATTGTTGCCGACGCGCTTGGTCCATACGCGAAAAGCGCCTTTGGGTGTTTGGATCTTGATCATCTTGACGCCGCCTGAGAGGACGTCGTCGCGGCCCGATGAATCTAGATAGGCGGCAGGCGCCGCGCTCGCCAGCGACATCAGCGAAGAGCAAAGGACAAAAAGAATGGACATGCGCACGAGGCGCAGAAGTGGATGCATTGGTTATTTCCGTTGTTCAAGGGGTATCGGTAAAGAGGGAGACGGCGAATGCGGTCATGGCAACCACGCCGGTCCGGATCGTGGGTTCAGGCACTGGCGCGAACTGGGGTGAATGAGTGGCGGGTAGAGGAACGCCCGTGCGCTCGCTGTCCTTCACCTTGGCCGGGTCGGAGGCGCCGAGCCAGAAGCAGAAAATCCGCACCGAGTGGTCGGGCAGACTCCAAGCGCCGAAGTCCTCGCTCGCCATGCTGGGCTTGGTCTCGACCAGGTTTTCCGGCCCCAGTGCGGCACGCGCGACTTTGCGGAAGCGATCGGCCATGGCTGCATCATTCAACGTCACGGGCGTGAATCCCGGAATCGTCACCACGGGCATGCGGTCGGCGGGCACGCCGCCGGCGATGGCAACACCATTCGCGGTGCGCTTCACCGCTTCAATCATGGCTAAACGTTGCGTGTCATCGAAGCTGCGCATGGAAATCTCCATCCGAACCTCATCGGGGATGATGTTGCGCTTGGTGCCCCCGATGATGCGACCCACGGTCATCACGGCCGGCTGTTGCGGGGAATTTTGACGGCTGACGACGGTTTGCAGCAGAACCAGGAATTCACCGGCCATCACCACCGGGTCCTTGGTCTGCTCCGGCTTGGCGCCATGTCCCCCAATACCGCGCATGAGAACGTCGATGTCCGTGGCGCTCGACTTGAATGGGCCGCTGACGACGCCCACCTGACCGGCGGCGATATCGGACACGTCGTGCTCCGCGATGACAAAGTCGGGTCTGCCGAAGCGCTCATAGACGTGATCGGCCAACATGGCGCGGGCCCCGTCATCAGCGACCTCCTCTGCGGGTTGGCCGACGATCATCAGCGTGCCGTGCCAGTCGGCTTTATGCGCCACGAGCTGTTGGGCGGTGCCAATGATGGTGGTCATGTGAATGTCGTGACCGCAGGCGTGCATGACGCCGACGCTTTGGCCGGAATCGTCCTTGGTGGCAAGGCGACTTGCATAAGCAAGCCCGGTCTTTTCCTCAAGAGGCAGTGCGTCGAGCTCGGTGCGCATCAGAAGACGCGGTCCGGGTCCGTTCTGCAGAATGGCGATGACGCCCTCCGCCGGAGCGCCGTTTTGATATTTCCCCAAGTGCTCGGTGACGGCAAACCCAAGGCGGCGCAATGAATCGGCGAGATAAGCCGCAGTCCATGTCTCGTGGTGCGACAGTTCCGGATGCTGATGAAGTGTTTTGTAGTTATCGAGAAGCATCGGCATCTGGCGATCGATCTCGGCAGCCGGCGGCTGCGCGGAGGCAGCGCCGGCAAGCAGCGCGGCGAATACCAAGAACATGGCGGGGACTCTTTCACGGTTAGGCATGATTGTTCCAAGTGTAGCGCACCAAACTCCTGGCGCCTTCTGATCTTCAGCGTTCAGACCGCAAGGGATTTTTCCAGCACCATACCCCAGTGCCAAGAGCCGGGCAGCGCTTGATTGCGAACCCACCGCAATCCGGCCTGTTCGGCCCACGCGCGACATTGCGCGGGCTTCGGTCGGATATCGAGCGGCGGACCACGCGGGGTATGCAGGTCGTGGTTCCAGTGAATGATTGCAGCCATGCCGCCGGGACGCAGGACTCGGAAAGTCTCCGCCAACAGGCTTACAGGATCCTCGATGTGCAGAATGTTGAACAGCATGACGAAGCTCGCGGAATGAGACTCTCGCCCGCAGCCCTGCGTCACGAAGTCCCGTTGCTCAACAGTGACGTTTTGCAAACCGGCTTGCGAGGCGCGAGCCGCGGTCGCTTCCACCATGAGCGCGTCGATGTCGAGCGCGTGGAGCGTCCCGAATATTCTTTGCGCCGCGACGATCGTGAACGTACCGTAGCCGCAGCCGAACTCGACCGCATCGCCGCTCAAGTCGCGGCAGCCTAAGGACTCCAGGATTCCAACAGGGTCGAAATAAGATTCCCATTGCTCGATCGCGGGCATACCGCTGTCTCTAACTTTCGGCACCGTGTGTCGCCTCCGTGGGTCCCGTCAGTGGCTGTGATGACCGCGGTGCGGCGTTAGCTCCCTGTCCTGCGTCATTTCCGGGTCCCCAGTGCGGCCATTCTAGTGCGTCTGAACCGCCATGCAGCAGTCCACACTTCGTTACCCCCAATTTGCCGAAATAGCCCTCGATAACGTACGCTCTGCTCATGAAGCGTCAGCTCACCGCGCTAATCTTGATGCTTGCGATGGGTCTGCAGGGCTCTGTGATCGCATTTGCCGCCGTTCAGCCGTTGATGCAGTCCGATTGCGAGAGCTCTATGGATAGCGTGGTTGCTCTGCACAAAGCGTGCTGCCCCGGCAGCGGCGTTCACCCGGCGAGCTGCTGCTTGGATGCCTGCCTCGCGGCCGTCGCGCTCCCTGCATCGTCCGCGTTTCTGGTTTCGTATCGCCATCCTACGCCCGGGCGGCATTTCGGTACTGCGAACTTCTTCTCTCGCGGCGATGCGCCGCTCATTCGTCCCCCCATTCTCTAAAGCACTCAAGGTCCGTCTAAACAACGGCATATGAGCGGCTCTTCCGAGAGTCGCTCTTGATGGCGCGCGCTTTGAGCCGCCACACCGCTGAGATTTGGAGAATATTCATGTTTCGCTTTTACGTGGCCGTACTCATTGCGATCGCAGGCGCGGCACCCCTATTGGGTTACGCAGAGGCCTCAACTGTTGCGACCGACACAGATATACCTTTGACGATGGAAGAGGCCGCGCGACTGGCGGCGATCGATCAACCGTTGCTCACGGGGCGGGAGGCCAAGATTCGGGCGGACGAGCAGCAGGCCATTGCAGCGTCGCAGCTTCCCGATCCAAAACTCTCCGGTGGCCTGAGAGATCTGCCGGTGGATACCAGCGAAGCCTTCAGCGTGCGTCGCGACAACTTCACCGAATTCACCGTCGGTTTGAGCCAGGAATTGCCTCGCGCCGATAAACGGCGACTCAAGGGCGAGCGCAAGCAACTCGATGCAGAGACCGAACGCGCGGGGCTGAATAGCGATCGACGCGCGATTCGCCGAGATGCCTCCCTCGCTTGGCTCGATGTCTATGAAGCCGAGCAAGGACTCATGCTGGCTCGCAAGCTCTCCGCGGAAGCCGCTCTGCAAGTGCAGTCCCTTGAAAAGGACTATGGCAGCGGCAAGGCATCGCAGGCCGATTGGACGGCGGCAAAAGTTGAAGCGGGTTTGGTTGAAGATAAGGAGCATGACTGGTTGCACCACGCACAGCGAACGCGCGCCGGGCTTGCGCGCTGGATCGGCGATGAGGTCCAGCGGCCCCTCGCGGCCCTGTCATTGCCGCCACCGCCGAGCGCGCTACCGGAATTGATGGCGGCGGTCGATCACCATCCGATGATTGGCGAATTGGACACGCAAATCGAAGCCTCGGCCACCGATATCGCTCTGGCTCGCCAAGCCTACAAACCGGATGTTTCCGTGGAAGGGTACGTGGCTTACCGTCCGGGCTTCTCCGACTTTGTGGGCATTCAGGTCAGCGTCGGACTGCCGTACTTCACGAAGAAGCGTCAGGATCCGGAACTCTCGGCTGCGTTTGAGCGATCGCGCGCCAGCAAAGATCGCAAGCAGGATCTGCTGCGCGAGCTGCACGCGCGGGTGAGCCAAGACTACCTCGACTGGCATCACTACCAGCAACGCGTCGGCGAGTTCGACACGGCGATCGTTCCCAATGCCATGTGCCGTATCGAAGAGGCGCGGGCTGCCTATCAGGCGGGACGCAGCAACTTTGATGCCGTCCTCTTGGCGCGACGCAGCCTGCTCGATATTCAGCTGCAGCGCTTGAGCCTTGCCGTCGAAGCGGCGCGCGCGCAGGTCCGCCTCCTGTACTTGGCGGCTCATCAAGATCGCGCGGGAGAATTGCAATGAACCGCCAGTCGAATTTCTTGTTGGCAGGGTCCCTCATCGTCGGCAGCGTGGTTCTTGGCGTGGGGCTGCTGAAGCACGCGCACACGGACAAGGCAAATACCGCCGGCCGCGGCGACAGCGCGCCCGCCACGCAACCTCCGGTGTCCAGTACCGTGAAGAAGCCGCTCTACTGGTTCGATCCCATGAGGCCGCAGGAGCACTTCGACACGCCCGGCAAGTCACCTTTCATGGACATGCAGCTGGTTGCAAAATATCCGGACGAGGCAACGAGCACCGCCGCCGCGCCTGCCGGCAGCATCGCCATCGATCCGCGCGTCGTACAGAACCTTGGGCTGCGTCTAAGCGCAGTTGAGCGGGGCAACCTTGCCCGCAGCGTCGACACCGTCGGCGTGGTCGCCGTCGATGAGCACCGCATCGAGGCGATCGAGGTCCGTGAGCCCGGATGGGTCGAAGTGCTCGACGTGCGCGCGGCCGGCGATCCGGTGCGCCGCGGGCAGCGGCTCGCCGCGGTCTACGCGCCGGATCTTCTGGCAACCCAGCAAGAATTGCTGATTGCACGCAATTCCGAGGATGCGCAGCTGGTCGAGGCCGCGCGACGGCGGCTCGCCTTGTTCGGTCTATCCGCGACACAGATCGCGCATATCGAGAAAACGGGTCAAGCCGAGCGGCGCGTCGACTACTACGCGCCGTTTGACGGCTACGTCATGGAGTTAGGCGCGCGTCAGGGTGCGGCGGTGGCACCGGGTACGGTGTTGTTTCAGCTGGCGGCCCTCGACAGCATTTGGATCAACGCTGAAGTACCCGAGATTCAGGCTGGGTGGATCCAGCCGGGTGATCCTGCGACGGCGGAGCTGCCTTCCAGGCCGGGTGAACGCTTCCAGGGACGGATCGACTATCTCTATCCGGAGCTGACGCAGGCCACGCGGAGCTTGAAGGTCAGGATCGTGATGAAGAATCCGGGCATTCATTTACGCCCCGGGATGTTCGCCACCGTGCACCTGCGCGGGACGACGCAGGATCAGGTGTTGACGATTCCGACGGAGGCGGTGATCAAGACCGGTACTCGCAGCGTCGTGATCGTCGCCGATGATGGCTCGCATTTCAGACCGGCGCTGGTCCGGGTCGGCGCTGAGCACGGCGGCCGTTCTGAGATTCTCGAGGGCCTGAGCGCCGGTCAGAATGTCGTCGTCTCGGGACAGTTCCTGATCGACTCCGAAGCAAGCTTGCGTGGGGCCTTTGAGAACCTCGCCGGATCGAACGAGCTCATGCCCGCGCCGTCGGCGCAGGCACCGGATGGAGCGCGCTGATATGTTAGGCGCTCTCATTCGCTGGTCGATTCAGAACCGATTCCTGGTGCTGATGGGCACCATGCTGCTCGCCGCCTGGGGCGTTCATGCAACGCTCGCGACGCCGCTTGATGCGCTGCCGGACCTGTCCGATACGCAGGTCATCATTCGCACGGAATTTCCTGGCCAGGCACCGCAGGTGGTCGAGGACCAAGTTACGTATCCCTTGACCACCACGATGCTGTCGGTTCCCGGCGCGCGGACGGTGCGCGGCTATTCATTTTTTGGCGATTCCTATGTGTACATCATCTTCGACGACAAGACCGATTTGTATTGGGCGCGCTCACGGGTGCTGGAATACTTGAATCAAGTGACCGGCCGGCTGCCGCCCTCCGCAAAACCGACGCTGGGACCGGATGGCACGGGCGTCGGCTGGATCTACGAGTACGCGATCGTCGATCACAGCGGGCAATACGACATCTCGCAACTGCGTGCGCTTCAGGACTGGTTCTTGAAGTACGAACTCAAGAGCGTCCCCAATGTCGCAGAAGTCGCGAGTCTTGGCGGATTGGTTAAGCAATACCAAGTCGTGCTCGATCCGGATCGCATGCGCGCTTTGGGTATCACCCTTGACAAGGTCAAGTCAGCGATTCGCGCCTCGAACAATGAAACCGGCGGATCGGTTCTGGAACTCGGTGAGGCTGAATACGCGGTGCGTGCCACGGGGTACCTTAAGAACCTGGACGACTTCCGCAGTGTGCCGGTCGGCCCAGGGTCAGGGGGCACGCCGGTGCTGCTCGGCGATGTGGCGCGCGTGCAGATTGGTCCGGAAATCCGTCGCGGTATCTCCGAACTTGACGGCAAGGGCGAAGCGGTCGGCGGCGTCATCATCATGCGGGCCGGCAAAAACGCGCTCGAGACCATTGAAGCGGTGAAGGCCAAAATCGCGAGCCTGCAGCAAGGGCTGCCAAAGGGCGTGGAAATCATCGCCACCTACGACCGTTCGGAGCTGATTCACCGCTCGGTCGCCACTTTGCGCGACCGATTGATCGAGGAATTCATCGTCGTCACGCTGGTGTGCGCGCTATTCCTTTTCCACTGGCGTTCGGCGCTCGTTGCCATCGTGAGCCTGCCGCTCGGTATCCTTGCCGCCTTCTCGGTCATGAATTGGCAGGGTGTGAATGCCAACATCATGTCGTTGGGCGGCATCGCGATTGCGATCGGCGCCATGGTCGATGCGGCCGTGGTCATGATCGAGAACGCACACAAACACGTGGAGGCTTGGAACCACGCCAATCCAGGTCGACGCGCGACGATTACCGAACAATCAACGCTGATCGCGGAAGCCACCACCGAGGTGGGCCCGGCGCTGTTCTTCAGCTTAGTTGTCATAACCTTTAGCTTTGTTCCGGTCTTTACCCTGGAGGCCCAGGAAGGCAAACTTTTCGGTCCGTTGGCGTTTACCAAGACCTATTCGATGGCCGCCGCGGCGGGACTCTCGGTCACGCTGATCCCGGTCTTGATGTTCTACTTCGTCCGCGGCCGAATTCCGGAGGAGCGCAGCAATCCGCTCAACCGGGTGCTGATCGCGCTCTATCGGCCGCTGCTTGACGTGGTGCTGCGCCACCCCAAGACGACGCTGGGGATCGCGTCGCTGTTGATCGTTCTGAGCGTCGTCCCCCTCACCCTGCTGGGCAGCGAATTCATGCCACCGCTGGTCGAGGGCGATTTGCTCTACATGCCTTCAGCGCTACCCGGACTGTCGGCCGACAAAGCCTCTCAGCTGTTGCAGCAAACGGATAAAATCCTGATGCGCTTTCCGGAGGTCGAGCGTGTGTTCGGCAAGATGGGCCGCGCCGAGACTGCGACCGACCCCGCCGGCTTGGAAATGTTCGAGACCACGATTCGATTCAAACCGCCATCGCAATGGCCAAGCGGCATGACCCAGGATCAGCTCATCGACGAGATGAATGCGGCGTTGACCATACCAGGCCTCTCCAATCTGTGGGTGCAGCCGATCCGAAATCGCATCGACATGCTCTCCACGGGCATCAAGAGTCCGGTCGGCATCAAGATCGCGGGTCCCGACTTAAAGGTGATTGAGAAGATCGGCGAGCAAGTGGAGGCGACGGTCAAAGCCGTGCCCGGTACCCGTTCGGCGTACGCGGAACGGGTGCGCAGCGGACGCTATGTCGAAGTGCGAATCGACCGGATTCGTGCAGCGCGCTTTGGCATGAGCCTCGCCGACGTGCAGCAGGTTGTGGCGCTGGCCATCGGCGGCGAGAACATTGGCGAAACAGTCGAAGGCTTGCAGCGGTTTCCGATCAACCTGCGCTATCCGCGTGAACTGCGTGATTCGGTCGACAAGCTCGAGGTGCTGCCGATCGTTACCGCGGCGGGTGCAACGACGACGCTCGGCGCCGTGGCGGATCTTGTCGTGACCGATGGTCCACCGCAGTTGCGCAGCGAAAACGCGCGGCTCAACGGTTGGGTGTACGTCGACATCAGCGGTCGTGATTTAGGAAGGTACGTGGCAGAAGCCCAGAAGCTCGTCAGTCAGCGGGTCAATCTGCCGCCCGGCTATACGATCACCTGGTCCGGACAATTCGAGTACTTGGAGCGGGCCGCCAAGAAGCTGCAACTCGTCGTGCCGTTCACGCTGCTGATCATCTTTGTACTTCTATATTTGACCTTCAGAAGTTTCGCATCGGCCGCGCTGATCATGGGGACTTTGCCCTTCGCGCTGGTGGGCGGATTCTGGCTGCTGTACCTGCTCGGCTACAACCTCTCGATTGCCTCGGCCATCGGCTTCATCGCCCTTGCCGGGGTCGCGGCGGAGTTCGGGGTCATCATGCTGATCTATCTCGATCATGCGATCGCCAAGCGGCGCAAGGCGGGCGAATTCCGTACCCTCACCGATTTGATCGCAGCGATCGAAGAAGGCGCGGTTCTGCGGGTACGGCCCAAGGCCATGACGGTCGCTGTCATTATCGCCGGGCTTTTGCCCATCATGTTCGGCGGCGGCACGGGTTCGGAAGTCATGCGGCGGATCGCCGCACCCATGGTCGGCGGTATGATCACGGCGCCGATCCTCTCGATGCTGGTGCTGCCGGCGGCGTATCTACTCATTCACCGGCGTTCGCTCGCCAAAGTTACACCTTAAGTTGCGGAGACCATCATGTTGATCAAAGTTGCCCATCCGTATCCCGTCAAATCATCGGAAATAACCCCCGAAACGGTCTATGCGGATCGCCGTCGTTTTCTTCGGCAAGTCGGTCTTGCGACGGCGGGCGCGGCGCTCGCAGGCGTCGGGCGGGCCGAGCCTGTCGGTGCTGAAGCGACCCTTGCCCCCCTTAACGTGGCGCGCAAGAGTGAAATGGCGGGAGGGGAAAATGTTACGGCGTACACCGACATCACCCACTACAACAATTTCTACGAATTTGGCACCGCCAAAGAGGATCCCTCGCGCAATGCCGGCCGGCTGCGCACGCGACCTTGGTCGGTGGTCGTGGACGGCGAGTGCGAGGCGCCGGGGCGCATCGACATCGATGAGTTGCTCAAACCCCAGGCACTGGAGGAGCGCATCTATCGCCATCGCTGCGTCGAGGCTTGGAGCATGGTTGCTCCGTGGGTAGGGTTGCCGCTGGCCGATTTGCTCAAGCGCTTCAGACCCACGTCGAAAGCAAAGTATGTCGGCTTCCATACTTTGTATGATCCGAAGCAGATGCCCGAGACCGCTCGAGGCGTGCTCAATTGGCCCTACCGCGAAGGCTTGCGCATCGATGAAGCCATGCACCCGCTGGCTTTTCTGTCGGTGGGGCTCTACGGCCGTGTACTGCCGAATCAGAATGGCGCGCCGCTGCGCCTCACGGTGCCTTGGAAATACGGCTTCAAAAGCATCAAGTCCATTGTCAAGATTCACTTCACGGAACGGCAGCCGGACGCCACCTGGAATAAGCTGGCGCCGGAAGAATACGGTTTCTATTCGAACGTCAATCCTTCCGTCGATCACCCGCGCTGGAGTCAGGCACAGGAGCGGCGGCTGGGCGAGCTGTTCAAGCGCAAGACGCTCATGTTCAATGGGTATCCCGAAGTCGCATCGCTCTACTCGGGCATGGATTTGAGGACCTCTTTTTGAAGCGACTCTTGGCGTGGCGTGCCGCCGCGTGGGCGCTCGGCATCGTTCCGCTTCTGTTCGGCGTGAAATGGACCCTGCAAAGCAGGCTCGGTGCGAATCCCGTGGAGTTCCTGGAACACTACACCGGCGATTGGACACTGCGTCTTTTGCTCACGACCTTGGCCATGACGCCGTTGCGCACGCTCACGCGACTTGCCGAACCGATTCGAGTGCGTCGAATTCTCGGTCTGTGGACATTCGCATTCCTGTGCCTGCACTTTTCGATGTATCTCGTATTTGATTTGAGTTTCTCGATGACGCAGCTTGCCGAGGACCTGGTGAAGCGAACCTACATCACCTTGGGCTTCACGGCTTGGCTCCTGCTTATTCCCTTGGCGCTTACTTCCACCGCTGCCTGGCAGCGTCGATTGAAACGACGATGGATTACGCTGCACCGCCTGATTTATCCGGCCGCGATTCTCGGTGCGATCCACTATCTGTGGCTGGTGAAGGCTGATAAGCGCGAGCCGCTGATCTACCTGTCGATTCTGCTGGCGTTGCTGGCATTTCGGCTTCCATGGTCGCAGTCATTGAATCATTGGCGGCTGCGAACGTCTGCAAAGGTGGGAGTATCTGATCCACCGGATTGACGCCGGCGAGTCACGCGAACGTGCGGCTCTGGGATTCCTTACTTAAGCAGTCTCACTTTCCAATTGCTCAATGATGGGGCAACTCGTGCCATGGGGTTGATCGCATGCAGCCACCAACCCACGCAGTACATCCCGCAATTTGGCCAAGTCCATCAGTTTCTCCTCGACCAGGGCAAGTTTCGCCACTGCGAGTGAGCGATTTTCGGAGCAAGCGCCCTTGGCGTCGAGCTTCAAGAGCCGTTGCACTTCTTTGAGGGACATCCCCAAAGCCTGTGCGCGCTTGATGAAACGCACCCGACTCGCCGTCTCCGGCGGGTAATAACGAAATCCCCGCGCGCGCTTGGGGGGCAGGCTCACGAGTCCACGGCGCTGGTAGTACCGCACGGTCTCGATATTGACCCCGGCCGCACGGGCGATGTGACCAATTGTGACCTTTGCCTCAGTCATTCTTGACTCCGTACCTAAGTACACGGTGTAGGCTACACCCCATGCAAACCGCAACCAAGCAAATGTGGGCCGGCGCGTTGGCCGCGATCGTCGGTTCGCTTTGCTGCGTCGCGCCGTTGGTGTTGATAACCCTCGGTATCAGCGGCGCCTGGATCAGCCAATTGACGGCGCTCGAACCCTATCGGCCGATATTCATCGGGGTAATGTTCGTCTTCATAGGCCTCGCGTTTCGGCAACTCTATGTCGTGCCCGCGCGATGTGCTCCAGATGAGGCGTGCGCGAATCCACGCCTGCAGCGACGGCAGCGGCAAATATTTTGGATCGTTGTCGTGGCACTCGCGGCGCTCATCGCATTCCCGTGGTACGCCCCCTTACTCTTCTCCTGAAGGAACGAACATCATGATTCGCTTCACCCTGAGTGTGTCTCTGATCGGAATTCTGTGCGCGGGCGCCGCCGCCTTCGCCGCTCCGCCGCAGACCGCTACATTGGCGGTTGAAAACATGACCTGTGGTACCTGTCCGATTGTGGTGAAAAAGGCGCTTGAACGAATTCCCGGGGTCAGCGCCACCGCGGTCGATTTCGACAAAAAGACCGCCACGGTGACGTTCGATCCGGACAAGGCAAGCACCGCGCGATTGACTCAGGCAACGACCGAGGCGGGATTCCCGTCGAAGCTCATCGCGAAGCCGTGAACACCATCATCCTGACCTCGGTGTTGACCTGCCCGAACTGCGGTCACACACGGGATGAAATCATGCCGACCGATGCGTGCCAGTATTTCTACGAGTGCACGCATTGCAAAACCCTGCTGAAGCCTAGGTCAGGCGATTGCTGCGTGTTTTGTTCCTACGGATCGGTGGCTTGCCCGCCGATCCAAGAGCAGCGCGGCTGCTGTCATTGATGGCGTTTCCCCGGTCACTCGAACGACAACTTTATTCCTGCCATGCGCGAGTTCTCCATACTGCGCTGAGCGTCACTCGGCGGACAGCGGCGCGTATGGGGGGGCGGGCGTGCGCGATATTCTTAGTGCATGTATGGCTGGCTCTCAATCTCGCGCGCTTCTTGATTGCGCCGCTGGGCGCGCAGTGCGTCGGCCAGCAGCCGCCCGGACAACGCCTGCGCGTCACGATCGCCGCTCGCGAGCGCAAGCGCCTTGCGTGCGCAGCCCTCGGCCTGGTGAGCGTCGCTCTCCGCGAGCCGCAGCCGCCCGAGTTCTATCCACAGCAAGGGACTATTGGGCTCGATGCGCAGTGCTCGGTCGAGCGTCGATGACGCGGCAGATAGATCGCCGTTCGTGAGCTGTGCATGTGCCTGCGTCACGAGCGAGCGAGTGGCGGGCGAGAGATGATTCGCGCGCGCGGGCGGCGACGACGACGGTGGTTGGTACGGTGATGGCTGGCCCGGAGATGGCTGGCTCGACGGCGGATGTGGCGCCAGAAGGGAGCAGGCATTGAGCAGTAGCGCAGTGGTGAGCGCGATGCAGAGCTTTCTCAATGAACCGTCGTCTTGAACCATGCCTTGATTTTGTCAGTCAGCGTGCTGGATGGCGAGGGGCCGCAGCCGGCCATGCTCGGCAGCGCCGTGCCCTTCGGCACCGCGACCATGACCGCGTCCGCGCTGCAGCTAGGCATGGTCTCCAAACCATCCTTGAATCCGATCCAGCGATCCTCGATGAGTTCCGGCAACACGGGTTGAAATGAAGCGGACTTGAGGCTCGCGAGCGAGTCGGCCCACACCGGCAGGGCCCCGGCAGCGCCGGTGAGCCCGGTGGCGCGGTTGTCGTCGTATCCGACCCAGACCACCGCCAAGTAGCTGCCGGTGAATCCGGCAAACCAGCTGTCGCGCGTGTCGGAGGACGTACCGGTCTTGCCGGCGACGATAGTTCCCGGCGGCAGGCGGGCGGGCGCGTCGCGGCCGGTGCCGCGGGTGGTCACCAGCGTCAGCATCCGGTCAAGCTGATAGACGGCAGACGGCGGCGCTGCGGCCTCGACTTGTACCTTGAAGCTCTTGAGCGGCCGGCCGTGCTCGTCGAGCACCGCACGTACCGCACGCAGCCGTGCGCGGAAGCCGCCGTTCGCGAGCGACGTGTAAACCTGCACGACCTCGAGCGGCGTCATCTCCACGGTACCGAGCAGCAACGAGGGATTGAGTGTCGGGCGAGTCTCGAGCCCGAGGCGCTGCAGGGTATCGGCGACCCGCGACAGGCCGACGTCGAGCCCGAGCCGCACGGTCGCCAGGTTCATCGATTCGGCAAGTGCCCGCGCCATAGGCACGCGCCCGTAGACTTCGTGGGTAAAGTTTTGCGGCGCCCAGATGCTACCGTCGCCGAGCTTCATTTCTATCGACGCGTCCTCGAGCATCGTGGCCGCGTTGTAGCGGCCCGTCTCCAGTGCCGCCAAGTACACGGCTGGCTTCACCAGCGAGCCGATCGGCCGACGCGCGTCGAGCGCGCGATTGAAGCCTTCAGCGCCGACCTCTCGGCCGCCGACGATGGCGACCACGTCGCCGCTGTTCGGCTCGGCGACAATGACCGCGCCCTCGAGGTGTGCATCGCGCACGCGGCTCACCCCATCGAGGTGACTCAGATGCTGCGTCAGCGACCGCTCTGCCGCCGCCTGCGCGCGCGGGTCGAGCGTCGTGTACACCGCGAGTCCCGCGGCGGCGAGATCCCCTTCGGCATAGTCGCGCTTCAGGTGCCGTCGCACGAGATCGAGATAACCTGAAACGTAGCGACCGCCGGGCGGCCGCAGGCTGAGAGGCTCCGCGGCCGCGGCTTTCGCTGTTGCGGTGTCGATCAACTGCGCCGCGGCGAGTTCCTGCAGCACGAGGTTGCGTCGCGCTCGAGCTCGCTCTGCGTGTTTGCGCGGCTCGTAATAGGACGGACCCTTGACCATCCCGATCAGCAGCGCGAGTTCGCCGGCGTCGAGTTCATCGAGTGGCTTGGCGAAGTAGTGCTCGCTACCGAGTCCGAAGCCGTGTACCGCGCGTTCGCCGTCCTGGCCGAGATACACTTCGTTGAGATACGCGACCAGGATATCCTCTTTGGAGAAGTGCGCCTCGAGCCGCAGCGCCATCATGGCTTCGGTCGCCTTACGGCCGATGGTCTGTTCATCGGACAGGAAGTAGTTCTTCACGAGTTGCTGTGTCAGTGTGCTGCCCCCCTGGACCACACGGCCGGCCCGCAGGTTGACCCACAGTGCGCGCAGGACGCCGAGGGGGTCAACGCCGTGGTGCTGATCGAAGCGCCGGTCCTCGACCAGCTTGATCCCCTTGCGCAGTAAGGGGGGTACGTCGGCCGGCGACAGCACGATGCGGTCCTCGCCGTGGATGGGAAACACACTGCCGATGAGCATCGGATCGAGGCGAAACACCGGTAGCTCCGTTCCATCGACGTTTTTGAGGCCCGTGATCGCGCTGCCGGCGCGGATCGACACGAGCTGCGGCTCCCGCAACTCGTCCACGAAGCGTACTCGGCGCGCATGCAGATCAAAGTTGCCACCGCGTCGGCGGTAGATGCCGGGCCCCGCTAAAGGGTCGCCGCTGCGATAGTGCAGGCGGCGCAGTTCCTCTTCGAGATCGTCGGCCGCTATCGGAGCGCCCACATAGAGATCGAGCGGTTCGGCGTAGACCCGCGCAGGCACCGACCAGAGGCGTCCCCGGAATTCCCGCGTTACGACGCGGTCGAGGTACATGATCCAGGCTGCGGTGAGCAGCAACGCCATGATCGCGACGACTGCGACGATGCGCAGGATGCGCCTAAGAAATGACTTGGAACGGGCCACGTGCGGCTTAAGCTGAACGCGCGCGGCCCTAGGCGTTCATTGCACTTTGGAATTATTGGTTGCGCTGGGTGCGTTCTTCAATGAGGCCAGTTCGACCTTGCCGTCTTTCACGGGTAAGGAACTACCCGGATCAGTATCTGTGTGCAGGTGATGCTGACTGCCATTCAAGTCGTAGACGACATCGAATCCAGCCGGCTCTTCCTTTTTGTCGTACACCGTTCTGCAGCGCTGCTCCGTCGTGGTGTACGTGTCTTTCTGCTGGGCATTCTGTTGAATCTTATTGCCGGCGTAACCACCTGCGCCCGCACCGGCAACGGTCGCCAGTGTCTTGCCGCTTCCGCCGCCGATCTGGTGTCCCAAGACGCCGCCCACCAGGGCGCCGATTCCGGTGCCGATCAACCGGTTCTGATCTTTGACGGGCTTCGTATGCGTGACCTCTTCGTCGCGGCATTCCTGTCGCGGAATCTTGACCGTTCGCGTCAGCGGCTGGGCGCTAAGCACCTTGGCTGTATGAGCCGTCTGATACACGTGGTAGCCGGCAACGGCACTACCGGCGATCACTACAACGGCGCCGGCAAGCGCTCCCGCCATAAAGGACATTTTCATTGACACCTCATAATTACTTTCGACACCGCTCCACGGCAATCAATAACTGCCACAAGGCTCTCATTATCGCGATCAGGATGAGGTGGATGTAGATGTCGGCGGAGGGCGACATTTAAATCTTTGGTGGCCGGCAATGCCGTACACTTTACTTTGGATTGCAGCAAGCGTTTCGTGTAATAGGGGCATTCGGTGGCAAACACATCCGCGGTCTTCCGCGGCGGTGCTAGCCAACGATTCTGCTCGAGAATTAAAAAGTGTCGCCCACCGGTTCTCCTTTGGAAGTCTTGCGCGTATTTCTCAAGCTGGGGCTAACCTCCTTTGGCGGCCCAATCGCTCATATCGGTTATTTTCGCGAGGAACTTGTCGTGCGGCGTCGATGGATCGACGACGCCGCATTCACCGATCTCGTCGCGCTCTGTCAGTTTCTTCCCGGACCGGCCAGCAGTCAGGTTGGATTCTCTTTAGGCTTGATTCGGGCCGGCTACTGGGGAGGTCTGGCAGCCTGGACCGGTTTCACACTGCCATCGGCCGTTCTGCTCACGGCATTCGCCTATGGGGCAGGCGCTCTGGGCGGTCCGTTAGCCGTGGGCGTGATCCATGGGTTGAAGCTGGTCGCGGTCGCGATCGTCGCGCAAGCCGTTTGGGGCATGGCACGCACGCTGTGTCCCGACCGGCAGCGGGCCTCTATTGCTTGCGTCGCTGCGCTGCTGATCCTTTTCAGTACATCGTTCGCCGCGCAAATCGGCACCATCGTGATGGGCGGCATTGCAGGTTTCTGGCTGTGCCGGTCATCGTCCCCGAGCCCATCCACGTCGCTGGCAGCACCTGTGTCGCGCCGCGTGGGCGCCATCGCGCTGATGATTTTTTTGGTCCTGCTCGTGGCACTTCCCACGCTGAGCGGTATATCGCAAAACGTTGAACTGTTCGACGCCTTTTATCGTTCCGGTGCGCTGGTGTTCGGCGGCGGCCATGTCGTTCTGCCCTTGTTGAGCAAGGCGTTTGTGACGAGCGGCTGGGTAAGTCAAGATGCCTTCCTCGCAGGCTACGGGGCCGCCCAGGCGGTGCCTGGCCCGCTCTTCACATTTGCAGCTTACTTGGGCGCGGTGGCCGCGCCCTCGCTGCATGGCATAGAGGGCGCAGCGCTGGGATTGGCCGGTATTTTTCTGCCAGGTGTCTTGGTCCTCCTCGGTACGTTGCCTTTTTGGGACCTGTTTCGCCGGCGCGTCGGCGCGCAGGCCATCATGCGGGGAATCAATGCGGCCGTGGTGGGGTTGCTCGGCGCGGCGCTCTACAATCCGTTGTGGATCAGTTCTATAAGGTCGTCCGGCGATCTTGCGCTCGCGCTCGTTGGATTTGTATTGCTCACCGCCTGGCGCACGCCACCGCTCCTGGTGGTGATATTAGGAGCGCTGGGTGGGGTGGCAATCGGTGTTCCCGGAATGCCCGTGATGTAAGACAATGGGGGCATGAGCAACCGTAAACTGATGACGATGCACCGAATTCGCGAAATGCATGCGGCCGGTGAGAAAATTTCCATGCTGACTTGCTACGACGCCATGTTTGCGCGCGCACTGGATGACTGCGGCGTCGATGTGCTTCTGGTGGGCGACTCCCTTGGCATGGTGTTGCAAGGTCATCCCACGACCCTGCCGGTCTCCATGGATGACATGGTTTACCACACCGCCAGCGTGGCCAGAGGCAATCGCACGTCTTGGCTGATTGCCGATATGCCCTTCGGCAGCTACCAGCCATCAGTGGAAACGGCTATAGGCAATGCTGTGCGCCTCATGCAGGCGGGCGCGCATATGGTGAAGCTCGAAGGCGGAGGCTGGACCGCTCCGACCGTGCAGCTTCTCGTCGACAGAGGCATTCCGGTCTGCGCGCATTTGGGATTTACGCCACAGTCCGTGCATACGCTGGGCGGATATCGCGTGCAAGGCAGGGGCACCAGTGAGGCAAGCCAATTGCGCGAGCACGCCGAGGATCTGGTGGCGGCCGGCGCGGGAATGGTGATTCTCGAGATGGTCCCCGCAACCCTCGCGCGTGAAATTACAAAATCATTGTCTGTCCCCGTCATCGGCATCGGCGCCGGCGTTGGGTGCAGCGGTCAAGTGTTGGTGCTGCACGACATGTTAGGGATGACTCTTCAGAAGGCGCCCAAGTTCGTGCGCAATTTTCTGGACGGCCAGGCCAGCATCCAGGACGCTGTGCGTCAGTACGTTGCCGACGTTAAAGCGAGCCGCTTTCCGGACGATGCCTTGCACGGCTTCTGAGCGGATTCAAAGTGCAAATAATATCAACGGTTGCCGAACTGCAGCATGCGCTTTCAATGCATCGCAGCATCAGCCTCGTTCCCACCATGGGCAATTTGCATGATGGCCACTTGTCGCTCGTGCAGGCGGCGCGCCACCATGCCGGCAAAGTGGTCGCCAGCATATTCGTCAATCAGCTCCAATTTGCGCCCAGCGAAGATTTTGAGAAGTACCCTCGGACCCTTGAGCGCGATTGCGAGTTGCTGGCCAAGGCGGGTTGCGACATCGTTTTCGCGCCGACAACCGAAGAAATGTACCCGGAGCCGCAAACGTACAAGGTACAGACGCCGGCTGGACTGGCTGACATTTTGGAGGGGCGTTCCCGTCCGGGATTCTTCGTCGGCGTAGGAACGATCGTGTTGAAGTTGTTCAATATCGTGCGGCCAAGCGTCGCGGTATTTGGCAAGAAGGACTATCAGCAGCTTCTAGTGATCAAAAACATGGTGCGGCAGTTTTCACTTCCGATGGAGATAGTGGCTGGGGAGACGGTGCGCGAGGCCACCGGACTCGCCCTTTCCTCACGCAACAGTTATCTCGATGGTCAACAGCGGCTGGAGGCCGTGCGGCTCTATCGCACACTTTGTGATGCGGCCGCCGAACTAAAATCCGGCAAGAGCAGCCGCGAAGACATCGAGCGGGCTGCATCGGAATCCCTGCAGGCAAGAGGATGGCAGCCGGACTACGTCGCGATCCGGCGGCGGCGCGATCTGGCGATTCCTGGGGAGCAAGACGAATTGGTGATCTTGGGAGCCGCCCGGCTCGGCGTTACGCGGCTAATCGATAATATTGAAGTCTGAGGCCGGCATGACGCGGCGATCCGTTTCAGTGAGCGAATTATCTACGGACGTCAGCGGTGCTCACTATCGCTGCGCATGATGCGGAGTACCGTTTTTCCGTCCACATTCATGATCGGAAAGTAGATGTCGTGAGTATTCGGATCAACCGCGACCACATGAGCATTGGGACCGACAAATGATTCGCCCGCTTTTGAAACCGAGTTTGCCGTCAATTTAAAGGCCGTGACTTGACCGGATTCTCCGGCGACATACAGATCCTGACGGCCAGGATCAAGCGCCAATACATCCGGATCTTTGGCGACGCTGAAGTTTGCCAGCGCGGTTCCCGTGCCCAAATCCATGACAATGAGGGTGTCGTTCCCTTCGCACGCAATAAATGCGCGGTGTTGAGCTGAGTCGATCAGCAACCCATGATTGCCGTTCGCTTTCGGGACAGGCATTCGTCGAATGATCATGTCGGTTGACGGATCGATTTCCACCAACTCGGCGCTTGACTGCGCATTGACGAAGACGTGACCCGTTGCCGTATCGTACTGAGTATTGCCGATCTTTCCGCCGATTTGAATGGTCGCGACGCGCGCGTCGCTGCGCACGTCGATGACCGTATCCGTTCCGCCATGCTCGTCGGAGACGTAAAGTTTGTGCGCCTTTGGAGCGTATGCTATGCCGTCAGGATACGTGCCACCCGGGGTCCTCGCCGTGATGTTGAAGGTGGTTTCATCGATGGCGACCACCTCGTTGGTACCCGTTGCCGAAGCATAGACGCGGCCGAGCTCGGGAATGACTAATACGCCGTGGACGTGGCTCACCTTTGCAATTCTCGCGATCACGCTCTTGCTTTCAGTATTGAAGACGATGACCTCGCTGTCCCCGAGGTGCGCAATGAAAAGCAGATGTCGGGCCGTATCAATGCTCGCGTAGTCCAATCGAGTGGGGTGGCCGCCCAGCGATATATCGGCGATCGATCGCAATTTCAGCGGCGGTACGGCCGGGTTCGAGGCGGCGGCCGCCTCATCAATCAGATGCGCGCCCGCCAGCAACGGGGCGAGCAGCCACACCCTTCTAGACTTCAACGGCAATTTAGTCATGGGCGTAGCCCTTATGGCACGGGCTGGAATACCAGCACCGCGGCTTCCTGCTCGCCGATGGCCTGAGAGGCAACATATAGGCGATTCAGTTGGGGTACGAACAATGAAGTGCCCGACCCCGGCCTGGTTTGGACCTTGGAGAGGGTCTCGTAATGATCCGCATCCTTTTGCTGATACACGTACACCCAACCTGGTGAGGCTTGCGGTGTGCCGTACCAGCGGCCGCCCGACATGTAAATCCGCTTTAGCTGCGGATCGTAGTAGACGCCGTCCATCGCATCCGGCGCGGGGAGACTGGCGACTTCCTTGCCTGAGATGCTGTCATAAACGGTCATCTCGGGCGGAATTCTCGTGCCCACAAACAATCGGTGGCGCGTCCGATCGAGAGCCATATCTCCCGCGCCATCGCCGTGCGCGGGCCAGCTCTTGAGAAGCTGGCGTGTTCGCGTATCAAACTGAAAAATCAGGTCGGCTCTCGAGTCGCAGACCAGGAGCCTACCGTTATCGTCCATCGCCATTTCCGCGAGATGCCCGGGTCGGTAAGTCGGGGCGATCATGTCCGCGATGAACTGGTCCGATTGCGCGCCGCGTTTCGCTTGCATGATTCCGACTCTTTCATACGAATCGAATCCCGCATTTTGGCCACCGTAACCGAAATAAATCAGATCGGTCGCGGGGTCATAGAAAAGACGGTTCGGGTCCGGCTCGAGCTTCAGCGCCTGGATCAAACGGAAAGTCTCGCCTTGAAATATCCGCAATGTGCCGTCCAGGCTCGAGACATACAGTTTATTGAAGTGACCGCCGAGAAAGAGCGCGTCCTGGGTATCTTTGAAGCCCGTCAGGCTGTTGATCACCTTCCCTGCGCTCAAGTCGATGACTTCGAGAGTTCCATTGGCCACGGCCGCCAGGAATAAGCGTTGCTTCTCCAGATCCACGGCCATGTGATCCAAGCGTCCGATGACGCCCGGCACGGGAATCGTTTGGACGAGGCGCAATGCAGGCTGATCCTCGCCGTGGGCTGGAGCAACAGCGGCCGCAAGAAAGCCGATAACGCACATAGCTATGAAAGACTTCATACGCATTTCCATTCGGATGCCTGTAGCGCTCATTTCTTATGGAGGAGAGACCCATAGTCAACCGTGATCGTTGCGAATAGGCTGTTGCTGTTCTTGCCGAACACGTCTCCGGCGCGGTTGTGAGCCATGTTGCTGACATATGCCAAGCCGACATCGAATGGCGCCAATTTCCAGGAGAGCCCAGCCGTCAACGACGCTTCGTCCTTGCCGAACCGCAGCGCCAGGCGATGATCGATGAACCATTGCTCGAAACCGAGGTTCGGTTCCCAGTCGATGGAGTGCGTGGCGGACAGGGCATTTCGCTTCTCCAGCCGCGTGGTACCGACATCGAAGAGCGCGCCTGCCCATGGGGCGACGGATGCCCCAAGGCGATATTCCTGTGAGCGCGCGATTCCTTCTCGAGTGCTCGCGGAGTCAGTGCGGCGCTCTTCGTCGGTGTTCAGGAGCGCGCGGGCGCCGATGAGTACCCGCGCATTTGGTTGCCACGTGACACCGAACCCGCCGGACGGGCGCCATTCGGTTTCATAGTGAATCGAATTCGCCGCGTTGGCGTCGGCGGCGGCGTCGAAATGCGAAGTCTCGTAACTTAGCAGCACGCCGGCCGAGAACCCTTGTCCAAGCGGCAGGGCAATCTTTGAGAACAGGGCGTGGTCGGTGCCCGTGCCGGTCAGGGGGACAGCTCCGGGCCCAATCCCCGGAGACTTGGTCGTAAAGTGCACATCGTTTGTGCTCTGATCCAGGGCGATGACGTAAATGGCGAGATCATGCCAGAGGGAGGGTGAGGTGACGCCGACGGCGGAGAACTTGAAATCGTTGCCGTTAGTGAAGCTCGTGTCGGAATAGTCGACGAGTGCAGTGTCCGCATCTTTCCACACCAGCGCGTAATTTCCCCAGGTCGCGCCGTCGCCGCCGAAGCCGATCGAGCGAACGCCCTTTTTTACCTGGCCGGACGCAAAGTCCCGCATGGAAAGCTCCGGTGCCGCTTGCGCAAATAGCGGCCGCGAAACGAGCACGCTGAGGGCGAGGCATGCGGCAAAGAGCCACCGCGGAACCCGTCGGCCGGCGTTCAATGCACCATCAACCAGGCGTGCTGCAGCAACGGAAATGCATTCAGTCCCACCGCGGCGCAGGAAATGTCCCTGATCGGGTGAGGCTTGTCGGACGCCTGAGTCAAGGCGACCCGTGCTTTACGTTCGCCAAATCCAGCGCGGCTCGCAGGCCGTGGGTAAGTTTGACGACATCGTCGTTGGCCCAAAAGTGCATGAAGAATAGATGCGGGGCATCATCGATCATGTGACTGTGCAACGCGGTCACTTCGATGCCGTTATCCCGCATGGCCTTGAGCACCGGGTTGACTTCCTTGCCCAGCAGCACGAAATCACCCGTAGTCGCCGCTTTGCCATTGCCTGTCGGTTGGAAATTGATGGCAATCGCGGTGCCCATCGAGGGCGGCACGGCCATTCCGCCTTCGGTAATCGATTCGGCGCGCGGAATGTTGAACTGATACACGCCGCCATTGACCGTGCCCTTCGCATCCAGCGCGGCATCGATCGCGGCAGTATCCAAATCGATGGTCGGCGGTACCGCCGGAGGAGCTGCGGCGGTAAAGGGTGTTTGACTCAATGCCAATCCGGCGTGGAGTGTCTGCGCAAGCTTTACCGG
>JALYIH010000037.1 GCA_030775865.1 Pseudomonadota bacterium
CAGCCGGACGTCGTGATCGGCAGCGTCGGCGGCGAACACGAAAGCCACTTCGGCGTGCGAGAACTCGCGCGCGACGGCCAACAAGGTGGCCTCGTTCTGTCCATCCGCGTCGAGCACAACGATCGCGGGATTGCCCGTGAAGCGGGTCGCGGTAAAGGCATCCACTTGAAAAATGCGCAAAGCGGTCTCCCGGGCCTTGAGCGGAGTTTTGCACGCATCCGTCCGGCAGGCTACACTTCAATGAACCTTGGGGTGGCTTGAAAGGGCCTGAGACGCGGAACATCGGATACCCCGACGCAACGCGAACCCGTTGAACCTGACCCGGTTAGTACCGGCGTAGGGAGCAGGTAATCATATGCGCGCCGCCGTCGACATCAGCATGTATCCATTGACGGGCGACTATCGCCCGCCGATCCAAGCCTTCATCGATCGCCTCAATGAGCATACCGGCCTGATCGTGAAGACCAATGCCTTGGCGACGCAAATCTGGGGTCCGCTCGATCAAGTGATGCGCATCCTCGCCGAAGAGATGAGTCGCTCGGCCGCGAATGCGCCCCAGTTGATTTTTGTCATGAAGGTGCTTCCGGGTTTGGCGCCGCCGGAATCAGGCAAACCGTGATTCGTGAAATGTCGGTCCAGCTCGTCAGTGCCTGGCACGATACGAGCGGGATCGAACTCACGGCGGCGGTGCTCGCGGTCGCTTACCTGCTTCTCGCGATTCGCCAGCGCGTGAGCTGCTGGCTCGCCGCCTTCCTCAGCTCGTGTCTGTATGTGTGGGTGTTGTTTACGGCACGGCTGTATATGGAATCGGTGCTGAACGCGTTCTATGCCGCGATGGCGATCTATGGCTTCTGGCAGTGGCAGCGGGGCAGGGGAGGCGCCGCACTGGCGGTGACGCGATGGCCGCTCGCACGCCACGCCGGCGCCTTGCTTGGCGTGGCTGCGCTGTCGCTGGTCAGCTCTTTTTTCCTGCGTCGCTTCACGCCGGCGGCATGGCCCTTTGTCGATTCGATGGTGACGTGGTCCAGCGTATTCGCGACGTTTCTGGTCGCTCGCAAGGTGTATGAAAACTGGCACTGGTGGATGGTGATCGATTCGGTCAGCCTGTGCCTGTATTTCAACCGTCGCCTGTACGCAACGATGCTGCTGTTCGGGCTATATCTCATCTTGATCGTGATCGGCATGCGCGAATGGCGCCGCAGCTTGCCTTCCAGTCAGGCGCGCTCCTATGCCGCCGCGTGATATCGAGCAGCTCTGCAGAGCTTTCGTGCCGGGCACGGGCACCGCTGAGATTCATCCCTTAGGCTCAGGGCTCATCAGCGAGAGCTACCGGGTCGTGCGGGATGAGCGCGCGTATACATTGAAGGCAGCGGCAGCCCACGCCGCGGAATTCGCGTTGAATATTGCCTGGGAAGCCAAGCTGCTGCAGCGCGCAGCCAGTTCAGGTCTGTCGCCGGCGCTGGTGTATTGCGATCCTGAACGCGCGTTCATGGTCTTGCGGTGGGTCGAGGGCCGGTCATGGTCGCCGGAGGAAGTGAAGCATCCTGCGAATATCGGCAAGATGGCTGCACTCCTGCGCCGCGTGCATGCCCTGCCGGCTCCGCAGCCGCCCCGCCTCATGAACCCCCTGTCATGGATGCAAGTCTATGGCGCGGCGCTGTCGCGGCGGAGTCGCGGCATTCCTGATACCGCCCTGCGCACGGCTGCGGATTCGCGTCTACAGGAGCTCGCCCGGTTGCCGGCCGTCGCGGGCGTCGTATGCCACAGCGATCTGCATACGATGAATGTGCTGCACCGGGATGAGGGTCTGATCTTGCTTGACTGGGAGTATGCCCATATATCGGATCCGCTGTGGGATTTGGCCGGGTGGGCCGCCAACAATGATCTCGAGGCGGACGCTCAAGGCGCATTGCTGACGGATTACTTGGGAACCGCGCCATCTGCAGGTGATTGGCTGCGATTGAGGCTTTTGATGTGGCTGTATGATTACGTCTGCCTGCTCTGGAGCAAACTTTACTTAAGCGTGCGCCGCGACGGTGCGAACGGCATTTCGCAGCGCGCGACACAGCTCGACGCGCGCCTGCGCCTTCCGGCACACTACGCGCCCTAAGATTTCAGACAGGCTCTAAAGAGCAGCACCGGAGGTTTTGATGGCGCGGATGATTGTGGTGGATCGTGACGGTAAAGAACACGAGATCGAAGCAAAGACTGGGTTGAAGATCATGGAAATACTGCGCGAGCTTGACTACGGCGTCGCAGCGATTTGCGGAGGTCTTTGCTCGTGCGCCACGTGCCATATCTACGTCGATGAAAAGTGGGTGCCGCTGCTGCCGAAACGGCAAAGCGACGAACTCGAGCTGCTCAATGAGCTGCCGGACTTTCGCGATGGCACGTCCCGGCTTTCCTGCCAGGTCGACTTCACCGAGGCACTATCCGGCATCAAAGTGACTGTCGCGGCGGATTCCTAGGACAGGACCCTCGCCGGCGCGATCGTTCCGATAACGGCTATTTCTTCTCCGCTTGCCGCCGCACGGCCTCCTGCGCGGCCGAGACTGCGCCCGGGTCTCCGAGAAATCGCCGCGACACCGGCTGCAGTTGCTCATCGAGTTCGTACAGCATCGGAATGCCGGTGGGGATGTTGAACTCGACGATGTCGGACTCGGACATCATGTCGAGCATCTTCACCAGCGCGCGCAGGGAATTGCCGTGCGCGACGATGAGTACGGTTTTGTTGGCCCGCAGCTCCGGGACTATTCGCGACTCCCAGTAAGGCAGCACGCGCGACAGCGTATCTTTCAGCGATTCGGCCGCGGGCAGCCATGTTGGATCGACATCCGCGTAGCGAGGATCGAAGCGCGGATGGCGCGGGTCATCCAAGCTCAAAGGCGGAGGCGGGATATCGTAGCTGCGCCGCCACAGTTTGACCTGCGCTTCGCCGTGCTTTTCCACGGTCTGCGCCTTGTTGAGTCCTTGCAGCGCGCCGTAGTGGCGTTCGTTCAGCCGCCAGCTTCCTTCGATCGGGATCCACATGCGATCGGTCGTATCGAGAATCAGCCACAGCGTGCGAATCGCGCGTTTCAATACCGAGGTGAAGGCAATCTGCGGCACGAGCTTTGCGGTTTGCAGTTCGCGCCCTGCCTGAGCCGCCTCGAGGCGTCCCTGATCGCTCAAGTCGACGTCGTGCCAGCCGGTGAAAAGATTCTCGACGTTCCAAGTACTTTGGCCGTGGCGGACCAAGATCAGTTTTCCGGTCACTTTTCCTCCTAAGGAACAGGCAGCCTTCTAGCGGCGCATGGCTGCCGCAAACAAGCCGTCAAAAACCGTACCCAGCTTCAGGCCATGGTACAAATTCACTTGTAGGCGAATGCGCCCGCGGTCAGCGCGCAGCAACATCCTTTGAAATTTGTCGATGTCGGCTTCGGCCGGAATCTCGATGCAAGCGCGCATCTCACCGTGTACGGGCGCCAAAAAGCGCATGCTCGACTCCTGGATGACCGCATCGGCGTCGAGTTGCCGCGTGGCGAGAAAGCGCGTGACCCAAGCCCAGCCGGTCAGTACCGAAAGGGAATACAGGCTGCCGCCGAAAGCGGTGCCTTTGTGATTCGAATTGGGTGCCAGAGGAGCGCGCAGAACCACGGCCGTTTCATCTGCAACCTCGACGATCACGCCCATCGGTTTTGCCAGCATGATTTCTCGGTCGATGCATTTTTGTAGATAATCCGCACCGTATTTGACTGGTTGCAGCATCTGATCAATCCTGTGCAAGGCGCCTGACCGCCTGCAATGCGACGGAGATCGTGGCGAAGTCCGGCGGCGAGCCGGTGCGCAGGTCCACGACGACTCGCTTCAGCGCGTCGATGGGATCGGAATGACGCGAAACCCACTGCTCGACCCGCGCTTGCGCCTCTCTGCCCTTGCATCGCAACACCGCCAGAGTGATCTTGCTTTGCAGCGCGTACAGGTTGTCGCGCAGTGTGCCGCGCGCGACCGCCTGCCAATGACCGTCGGCCGTAAGGGCTTCGATCTGGTCCTTGATCCAGGTCAGTCCGATGCGCTCGCCGAGGTCGAAATACGCCTTGGCGGCATAGCCGATCCTTACGCGCGCCGCCATGGCGACTTCGACCAAGTCCAGGGTGCTGTGCAATTCCTCGAGCGAGGCGATGCGCGCAGCCAGCTGCTCAGGAACATGCTGCTCCACCAGTTGCGAGCGCAGTGCGCCCATGCGCGCCTTTTGCGTGACGCCGAGCACGCCCGACAATTCGTGGAACAGCTCCGTCACCTTGCCGGCATAGCGAGAAACCGCGCGCTCGATGTCCAGATCTTTGCGCCGATTCTCCAGCAGCCAATAGCTCATATGCCGCAGCAATCGCGTGGTCTGAAACATCGCCGTGTACTGAACGGCGGTGGGAATCTGATTGTCCAGTGCTTCGATTTGCGCCCAGATGTCGCGCACCGCAAATACCTCGCGCGCGATGCTATAGGCGCGCGCAATCGCCGCCGGATCCGCCCCCGTGTCATCTTGCGCCCGGACCGGAAAAACCGGTCCCATGCGATTGATCAGACTGTTGGTGATGGCCGTGGCGATGATCTCACGGCGCAGGCGATGGCGCTTGATGCGCTTCGCAAAGCGTTTCTGCACCGGCGTCGGGAAGTAGCGGTTGAGCTCGGCGGATAGATAAGGATCTTCCGGCACGTTGGAATGGATGAGCGCGCGATAGAGCCAGATCTTGCCGTAGCTCAAGGTGATGGCGAGCTCCGGACGCGTCAACCCTTCGCCTGCCTGGCGCCGCTCGGCAAGGTCCTCATCGCTGGGAAGAAATTCCAAGCTGCGGTTCAAGTCGCCGGATCGTTCCAGAGCCCGGATCACATAGGCGCTCTCGCTCAAGCGCTGCTTCGACTGGAATTCACTGGTGCTGATCGCTTGGCCCTGCAGGTAGTTGTTTCGCAGCACCAAACCCGCCACTTCGTCAGTCATCTGCACCAGCAATCGATTGCGTGCCGCCTGCGTAATTTCCTTGGCGCGCACGGCGCCGTTCAGGAGAATCTTCAAGTTGACTTCAACGTCCGAACAATTCACGCCGGCGGAGTTGTCGATGAAGTCCGTATTGAGCCGGCCGCCGCGACGCGCAAACTCGATGCGCCCGAGCTGCGAAAGGCCCAAATTGCCTCCTTCGCCGATGACCTTGCAATTCAAATCGCGCCCATCGATGCGCACCGCGTCGTTGCTGCGATCTCCGACATCACTGTGGCTTTCGGTGCTCGCCTTGACGTAGGTTCCGATGCCGCCGTTCCACAAAAGATCCACATGCGCCTTCAAGATGGCCTTGATGATCTCGTTGGGCGTCACCTGTGCCGGAAGCTCCAGGAGGGTCTGCGCCTCGCGGGAGAGCATCAGGTTCTTTGCGGACCGCAAGTACACGCCGCCGCCCTTGGAAATCGCACCGCGTGAATAATCCTCCCACGAGGAGCGGGGCATCTTGAACATACGCTCGCGCTCGGCGAAGGAGCGTTTAGGATCCGGCTGCGGATCGATGAAGATGTGCTGGTGATTGAAGGCCGCGACCAGGCGTATGCAGGGCGATTGCAGCATGCCGTTGCCGAACACATCCCCCGCCATGTCGCCGATGCCGCAGACCGTGAAGTTCCGGGTCTGAATGTCCACGCCCATTTCCCGGAAATGGCGCTTCACGCATTCCCAGGCGCCGCGCGCGGTGATCGCCATCTTCTTGTGGTCGTATCCGGCCGAACCGCCGGACGCGAATGCATCGCCCAGCCAAAACCCATATTCCTGGGAAATGGCGTTGGCGATGTCCGAAAACGTGGCGGTGCCCTTATCCGCCGCGACCACCAGATACGCATCGTCCTTGTCGTGGCGGACCACCATCGGGGGCGGAACGATTTTCTCGTCGACGATGTTGTCGGTGATGTCGAGCAGGCCGCGAATGAGCGTTTGATAGCACGCGATCACTTCGGCCTGTTGTGCCTCGCGCTCCGCGGGCATGCGCCTGACGACGAACCCGCCCTTGGCGCCCACGGGGACGATGACGGTGTTCTTCACCTGCTGCGCCTTCATCAATCCCAAAATCTCCGTGCGGAAATCTTCGCGGCGGTCAGACCAGCGAATGCCGCCGCGGGCGACATACCCCATGCGCAAGTGCACGCCTTCCATGCGCGGCGAGAACACGAAGATCTCGAACAGCGGTTTGGGCAGCGGGAGTTCCCGCAGTTGCTGGCTCTCGAGCTTGAAGGACAGATACTCCTTCAGATGACCCGAAGCGTAGGGCTGGAAGGCGTTGGTGCGCACCGTGGCGGACAGCGCATTCCACAGGGCGCGCAGAATCCGATCCTCGTCCGAACGGGTCACCTCCTCGAGTGCGGAAAGAAGATCCCGGCCGAGGCGCGCCAGAGATTTCAGTCGCGTCGCCGTCGCTTGCTGCGGGTCGAATCGCGCCGTAAACAGATCGGCGAGCAGCCTGGAAATGTGCGCGTTGTTTTCCAGCACTTGCGCAATGTAGCCCTGGCTGAAGGGCAGGCCGGTTTGCAGCAGGTAGCGGCAATACGCCCGAAGTACCGTGACCATGCGCCACGGGATTCCGGCGGAAAGGGTCAGTTGATTGAAGCTGTCGCTGTCCATGCGGCCGGTCCACACGGCGGTGATTGCATTCTTGATCTCGCGGTCCAATGCGTCGAAGGCAATCGCAGGCGAAGCCTGCATCACGAGTTCCAGATCTTGAATCCAGGCGCGGCGGCCGCCCGTGAAGTCCAGTGCGTAAGGACGCTCCGCGATCACCTTCAGTCCCATGTTCTCGAGCATGGGCAAAAGGTCCGAGATGGGGATTGCATCCTGGGAGCGGAAAATCTTCAGAAAGAACTTTTCCTTGCGCTTCGGATCCGGTCTATAGATGTCCAGATGCAGCCGCGCCGGCTCCTTCTCCATGGCTTCGAGGAAGGAGACGTCAAGAGCGCCGGCGTCTCCTGAAAAGTCCTCGGTATAGGCGGCAGGAAAAGCCTGCGCATACCGGTCGAACAGCTGCAGTGCGTACGCCTCGTCGAAGCGGGCCAACAGCGCAGTCTTGAAGGAGTCGAGCCACGACCGCACCGCGGCGGCGACCCGGCGCTCCAGAATGTCCGCGTCCACCAAGGGTTTCTCGGTCGGCGCGGTTCGGGCAACGATATGGATTCGTGCCAGATTCGATTCCGCGATCTGCACTTGAGATTCCATGCTGAACGCCGAAAACCCGTCGCGTATTACCCGCTCGATTCGCTGGCGCACTTGGGTGTTGTACTTCTCGCGCGGCACGAACACCAGGCAGGAATAGAAGCGGTGAAACGGATCGCGGCGCAACAACACCCGCACCCGCGGCCTTTCCTGCAGCCCGAAAATTCCCGTGACGATGCGATTGAGTTCCGCGACGCTGGCTTGGAACAACTCATCGCGTGGAAAAGATTCCAGGATGTGCTGCAGTGCTTTGCCATCATGGCTGTCGGGCGCCAGTGCAAAATGCTCCGCCACTTGCGCGACTTTCTGGCGCAATAAGGGGATTTCCCGCGGGTTGCTGTTGTAAGCCGCGGAAGTCCACAGACCCAAAAAGCGGCGCTCGCCAATCAAGCGGCCCTTGGCGTCGAATTGCTTGATGCCGACATAGTCGAGGTAGCCGGGTCTGTGCACCGTCGACAGCGAATTCGCCTTGGTGACCAGGCTCAAGCTGCGAGAGCGGCTTTGCCGCCTAATGTCGCTCGGCAGAACGCGAGTCGCGCTCTCGTTCTTTTTGTGACCCGGCCGCAAGATGCCCAGTCCGGTGGACTTGATGGCTTCCAGCGTTTCGCGGCCCTTGCGGCCCTGTAGCCGGTATTCGCGATAACCGAGAAAAGTAAAATGACGATTTTCCATCCACTCGAGGAGGGCGCAAGTCTCGCTCAATTCGGACGCATCGACGCGCGCACTCATCGAACTCAAGTCCTGCGCCGTGCTGCGCACGGCGTTGCGCATGCGCGCCCAATCCGCACACGCCACGCGAACATCGCGCATGCTGCGCTCGATCTGAGCGGCCAGCGCTTTCAGCGCCTTAGGATCGACGATGCGATCCACTTCGACGTGTTGGAAGGATTCCAGGCGCTGCTGGGTGGCTTTCCCCTCGCCGCGCCTCTGCAATGCGCTCAACGTGCCGGAGCGGTCGCGGGTGGCGGCAAATATAGGGTGCGCCAAAAAATGCAGGGTGAGCGACCGTTCCGTCAGGGCCAAGCTGACGGAATCCACCAGGAACGGCATGTCGTCGTTGACCACATCGATAATGGTATGCGGCGAGACGAATCCGTGTTCGCGCAACGTGGGATTGAATACGCGCACCAATGCCGTCCTGCGCCTTTGCATCGCAAACATGAGATGCGACAGCGCGGCCCCGGCAAGGTCCTTCGGATCCCGCTCAGCGAGGTCCTTCGAATCGACGTTGGCGAAGTAAGTCTGAAGATAACGCCGCCAATCCAATCCGCGCATGTGTTTGGGCGGACGTACGGGGCTTCGCAGAATTGCAGAGACAATGCTGCGATGTTGTTCCGATAAAACCTGGTACATTTCCTGATCTCTTGCGTGGCAGGCGCGAATTATGCCAGGGCGCAGCGATTTCAGGGACGGTGTTGGCCTGCGAGGTACTGCTGCGTCTGCATTTCGATGAGCCGGCTCGCTGCGCGTAAAAATTCCAATTGCAACCGTTCGCCGTGATAGAGCGACCGGGGTGCGGCCGCGGCCGATAATACGACATTCACGTTGCGATCGTAGAATTCGTCGATCAGCATGATGAAACGGCGCGCGGCGTTTTCGTTGCCGGGCGTGAACTCTGGTACGTTCGAGATGAACACCGTGTGATATAGACGCGCGATTTCGATGTAGTCATTCTGACTGCGCGGTCCTTCACAAATATCGTCGAAATCGAACCAAACCATCCCCGCACCGGTGGCCTGGGCCTTGATGGGCCGGTCTTCAACCAACAAGGTCGTGGGACCTGAGGCGCTGCTGCCGGCGAGCACCGCGAAACACTGCTTAAACTGCGCCGCGGTTTCCGGCAAAGCGGAATCCAAGTAAGTGGGCGCCTGTTCCAGCCGCCGCAAGCGGTAGTCGACAGGGCCATCCAAGTGCACGATGTCCGCATGACTGAGCAGCAGATCGATTGCCGGCAGAAAGCGTTGCCGTTGCAGGCCATCCTTGTATAAATCCTGCGGCGCGATGTTCGAGGTGGCGACCAACACCACACCCCGGCGGAACAGACTTGCGAAAAGCCCCGCCAGGATCATGGCATCGGCAATGTCTGAAACGAAAATTTCATCCAGACACAACACCGAGAAGCGCGCAGCCAGCCGCGCTGCAACCGTATCGAGGGGGTCAGTGCGCCTTTTGATGCTGCGCAACTCGCTGTGTACCTGGCGCATGAAGCGATAGAAATGCGTGCGCTCCCCCAAACCTGCGGGCAGCGTGGCGTAGAACCAGTCCATCAACATGGTCTTGCCGCGGCCGACGGCACCCCACAAGTACAGGCCGCGCAGCGGCGTCTCTGCCGGCTGCGCGGAGAGCCGGCGCAACTGCGAGCGCAGCTTGTAGCCGATGGATTGGGACTGCTGCACCAGGCGGGCACTCAAGTCATCGAGCCGCGCAGCAGCGTCTTGCTGGGCCGCGTTGAGTTCAAGCCGATGCGCCGCGGCCTCGTCCCGCAGGCGCGATGCAATCGACTTCGCTTCTGTAGCCAACCGACGCCTTGTTGTCAGAGGCTGTGGTAATTCGGGCCGGAGCCGCCTTCCGGCGGGACCCAAGTAATTTGCCCGGAGTAGGGTTCCTTGATGTCGCATGCCTTGCAATGCACGCAGTTCGAGGCGTTGATCTGTAATTTTTGGCCGCCATTGCCGTCGGCAATCATTTCGTACACATTCGCAGGGCAGAAATTGGTGCAGGGGTTGCCGAAATCCGTGATGCAACGAGTCGCGCACAGCGCGGTATCAGCCACATGCAGGTGCACCGGTTGGTTTTCATCGTGCGTAGTAGCCGCAAAAAACACCGAGGCGACTCGATCGCGCGGCGGTAGCTCTCGATCGCCCCACTGGCGGTCGGGCGAAACGTAATCATCGAGTCGCTTGAGCGCCGTGTCGTCTGCGTGATTGGCCAGGGTCCACGGCAACTTGCCCATGGTGACCGTTTCCAGTGCAAAGTTTGCGGTACCCAGCAAGAGTCCGCGGCGGAAACCGGGGCGGATATTGCGCACCTTATAAAGCTCCCGACCGCCAGGCGATTCACGCCAACGCTTGTCGAACCCGGCGCTCGTGCCGGTCTCCACGTAGTGCGCAGCCGCGGTCATGCCGGAACGTATGGCCTGATGGATACCCTTGATTTTCGGCATGTTGAGCGTGCCGCCGGCATCCCCGACCAGCAGCGCGCCGGGCATCTCCAGCGTTGGCATGGACTGGTATCCGCCTTCGATCACGGTGCGGGCGCCACCGGCAATGATCTCGCCGCCCTTCAACAGGCTCTTGATGTCAGGATGATTTTTCCATTGCTGGAATGCTTCGAAGGGCTTGAAGCGTGGGTCCTCGTAATCTAAGCCGACCACGAAGCCGACGTACACGCGATCCTTGTTCAAATGATAGAGAAAGCTGCCGCCGTAAATACTGCTGTCGAGCGGCCAGCCCGCGCTGTGCTGAATGAGCCCGGGCTGCACTCGTCCTGGCGGCAACTGCCACAACTCCTTGAATCCCAATCCGTAGGTCTGCGGCGATTTACCGGCATCGAGCTTGTAGCGGGCAATCAATTGCTTGGACGTGCTGCCGCGGCAGCCCTCGCAGAACATCGTGATCTTCGCGTGAATTTCCGGACCCAAAGCAAAATTCGGTCCCGGCTCGCCGTTCTTCTCGACGCCCATGTCGCCGATGCGAATGCCCTTGACGGCGCCGCCTAAGTCGAACAGCGCTTCAGACGCCGCGAAACCGGGAAATACATCCACACCCAATTTTTCGGCTTCCGCGCCCAGAATCGGCACCAGTTGGCCAAGCGAGATGATCAGATTGCCGTGATTGTTCATCTGCGGCGGCGTTACGGCTGAGCGATAGCGCTTATGGCGCGTCATAAAAAAGAAATCGTCCCGAGCTGCCGGAACGCAGATCTCGGGTGGATTCTCGCGCCACTTGGGCAGCAGCTCATCCAGGGCAGCGGGCTCCATGACGGCACCGGACAGGGAGTGGGCGCCTAAACTCGCCGCCTTCTCCAGCACGCAGACGCTCAAGGCTGGATTGAGCTGCTTCAGCCGGATCGCGCAAGCCAGTCCGGCAGGTCCGGCACCCACGATGGCAACCTCGTACTCCATGACATCGCGTTGGGCTTCGCTCATCGAATTGACACCTAAAATCGATATAACCGTATTAAAAATGAGGGCTTAGTAGATCACAAACCGCTAAAGACCGGGGAGGCAACCAACAGGCGGACAGGGCATGATCGGATTTGAGGGGGACTGTCGCTTTACTCGATGGGGATTACCATGTTGACAGGCCACGGACGCCGCATGCCAGGATGGCCAATGGATTGGGCATGGCTTGGGCAAGGACGCCCGCCCCACCTAATCTTGGCGCCAGTTCGCTTTGCGCTTCGCAAAGAAGGCGCTGAATCCTTCCTGCGCTTCCGTCTGGACGCGAAGCCGCGCCAGGCGTGCGGCCATTCGAAGGGACGCCTCCGCACGATCCGCCGCCGATCGGTGAGCGACATCGCGAATCAGCGCCTTCGCTTCTGTCAAAGCGCCCGGTGCGCCTTTCAAGATCGCGTCCGAGATGCGATGGCAGGCCGCATCGAGCGCGTCAGCCGACACCACCTCATGGGCTAACCCCACATCCTTTAGGGCCGCTGCGCTCATGGTTTCCGCGGTCAAAAAATAGCGAAGTGCCGCACTTTCGCTGATCTTGCCGAGCACGAAAGGCGAAACCACCGCCGGAATGAGCCCTAAGCGCACTTCCGTGAAGGCAAATTTTGCCCCTTCGGCGACGACGACGATGTCGCAGGCCGCGATCAGGCCCAGCGCGCCGCCATAACCATCTCCGTTGATCCGGGCCAATGTGGGTTTCGGCCACGCGTCCAACGCGCCCAAGAGGCTCGCCAGTTTTTTCGCATGCGCCAAGTTCTGCGCCTCGGAGGCCTGCGCTTGCGCCTGCATCTCACCCAAGTCGGCACCTGCGCAGAATACGTTTCCCGCACCCGTCAGCTGCAGCATGCGCACCGTGGGATCATTTGCGCAGCGCGTAAGAGCCGCGCTCAGCGCGCCGATCGTCGCGCCATCCAAGGCGTTGCGTTTTTCCGGGCGATTGAGCGCGAGATGCGCGACGCCGCCGGAAATATCGATCGTGACCGGCGTGTCGGTACTCACACGAGCTCGATGGCGATCGCCGTGGCTTCGCCTCCGCCGATGCAGAGGCTGGCGATGCCGCGCTTCTTGCCGCGGGCCTTCAGGGCATACAGCAGCGTGGTGAGAATGCGCGCTCCGGTAGCGCCTATCGGGTGCCCCAAAGCGCAGGCGCCGCCGTTGACGTTCACTTTGGCGTGATCCAGCGATAAGTCTTTCATCGCGGCCATGGGCACTGCGGCAAAGGCCTCATTGATCTCGTACAGGTCCACGTCCTTGGCCTGCCAATTCAATTGCGCGAGCAATTTCTGTATCGCTCCCACGGGCGCCAAGGTAAACCATTCCGGCTCGCGTGCGAAACTGGTGTACCCGAGAATCCGCGCCAAAGGTTTCAGGCCCGCAGATAACGCGAGAGACTCGCGCGCCAATACCAAGGATGCGGCTCCATCCGAGATACCGGAGGAACTCGCGGCGGTGACGGTGCCGTTCTTCTTGAACGCTGGTTTCAGCGTCGGAATCTTGGTGATGTCGAGCGTGAAAGGAGTTTCATCCTTATCCACGACCACCTCACCTTTGCGGGTTTTCGCAGTCACGGGCGCAACCTCCGC
This sequence comes from Pseudomonadota bacterium, assembly GCA_030775865.1. Lineage (GTDB taxonomy): Bacteria > Pseudomonadota > Gammaproteobacteria > Steroidobacterales > Steroidobacteraceae > Bog-1198. The sequence goes on from JALYIH010000037.1 coordinate 12,974, forward strand.
CGCGAAGCCACCCGTGTTCACTGCGGCAAGCGCGCGCCGTACCGACTCGGCGGCAAAATCATCCTGGGCTTGGCGGGTGAATCCATACTTCTCGGCGGTGCTGTCCGCAAAGCACCCCATGAGCTGTCCATCCCATGGGCTTTGCAGGCCGTCGTAGAACATGTGATCCAGCACTTCTTGGTGACCCATGCGATAGCCCGCACGCGCCTTCGGCAGCAGGTACGGCGCGTTCGACATGGATTCGATACCACCGGCCACCACGACTCGAGCGGTGCCGGCCAGGATCTGATCGGCACCCAGCATGACCGCGCGCATGGCCGATCCGCACATCTTGTTGACGGTGGTGCTGGGAACGCTGGTGGGCAGCCCGGCACCCAATGCCGCCTGACGCGCCGGCGCCTGGCCGATGCCGGCCGACAGGACACAGCCTAAAATCACTTCGTCGACTTGAGACGCTGCCAATCCTGAATCGGCCAGGGCGGCCTTGATGGCGACGGCGCCGAGTTGGGGGGCCGTGACGCTGGTCAACGCGCCTTGAAAGGCGCCGACCGGCGTTCGCCGGGCGCCCAAAATAACGACAGGATCCGAATTCATAAATGCATTCCGTGGGTTTTCGAGCCCAACATTATAACCGCGATGCAGGGAATTACGGCGCCAAGGGGTCTCCCACGGCTCGGGCGATCAGTTCGCGGCTTTTCAGGCGGGCCTCGTCCGCGGAAAGAACGGCGAGAATCTCGACGCGAATCGGCAACCGCCGTATGGACAGGCCGCCGGGAGGCATCACGTCGCGGGTGCCGTGAATGGCCACGGCAACGACCGGCATTTCGGCGCGCGCCGCCGTGGTAAACGCGCCCCCTAGGAATTTGCCGATCTGTCGAGTTTCGTCGAATGTGCCTTCCGGGAAGAACATCAGGGACTGGCCCGTGGCCGCCAGCTTCAAGACCCGGCGCGCGTCGGTCGCACCCTTGTGCCGGTTGAACCGCTCGACGAATTGCGAGCCGAGTCGGCGCAACAAGAGGCCGGCCAGCGGCACGCGCACCATTTCTTTCTTGATGACGAAGGCAAAATCGGGCGGCAATGCCGCCACGATGGCAATGGCGTCAATGTAGCTGGCGTGATTGGCCACCACCACGCACGGGGTCTTCGGCAGGCGTTCCAAACCCTCGACCGTGAAGGAAATGCCTGATAAACGCAGGAACGCGCGCCCGAACGTACCGGCCACCACGCGGCGTTGACGCAGGTTCGGCAGGAACATGTTGATGGCCAGCACGGACAGTCCCATGATCGTGAAGCACACGAGACAGTACGCCACGTACGGAAAACTCAGAATTGCCGACCGGCCGGAATGCTTCACTTCTGTGATCTGGTTCTCCTTATGTTAATACTTGAGAGTACTGTGATTCTGGTCACGCCGACCTGAAAGCACCCCTCGCATACTGAGGACTGATAGCGCGGACAGCACTATTTCGTGCGTAACCCCTCGCGAGAAACTATGGCGACGGCTCTCAAACGGACGGTTTATACACGCACCTCGGGCGCAGCGGTACCTGCTGTTCGCGAGGCAGCGGATCCCGCCTTACAGCGATTTCTGGATGCTGTTTGGATGGAGCGCGGTCTTTCCGCGAATACTTTAGCGGCCTACCGTGCCGATTTGACTGCGCTGGCCCGATGGCTGGAAGAGCGCGACAGCGCTTTGCTCAAGGCCACGCGCATTGAATTGCTCGGTTTCATTGCAGCTCGTGTGGAGGGCGGGTCCCGACCCCGATCGACCGCCCGGCAATTGTCGAGCTTCCGCCGATTCTTTCGGTTCATGATGCGCGAAGGATTGATTGCGCTGGATCCGACCGCGCAGATTGCGATGCCAAAAATCGGCCGATCGCTGCCGAAATCGCTCACCGAAGCGGAGGTCGATTCCTTGCTGGAAGCCCCCACCGTGTCCGAGCCGTTGGGGCATCGTGATCGCACCATGCTCGAAGTTCTCTATGCCACCGGTTTGCGAGTCTCCGAACTCGTCAGCTTGAAGCACAATCAAGTGAATCTGAATCAGGGCGTCATGCGCGTTATCGGCAAGGGCAATCGGGAGCGCTTGATTCCGCTCGGCGAGGAGGCAGTCAAGTGGCTGCAGCAATTCATGCAGGGCCCGCGTGTCGAAATACTCCTCGAACGCCAGACGGATTATTTATTCCCCACCCGACGCGGCGACCGTATGACGCGCCAGGCTTTCTGGCACATCATCAAGCGGTATTCCAAGAAGGCCGGCGTCGAGAAGGAACTTTCACCGCATACATTGCGCCACGCCTTTGCGACGCATCTTCTGAATCACGGCGCGGATCTGCGCGTGGTCCAAATGCTCTTGGGCCATAGCGATCTGTCCACGACGCAGATATACACGCACGTGGCACGCGAACGCCTCAAGGATCTGCACTCCCAGCACCATCCTCGCGGCTGACCCTAAGAATCGGGAACCGATGCTCTGCTAGAATCGAATGAACCTCAAGCGCTTGCGGAGGTCGAAACAGTTCAGCTTCGGAGCCTCCTGCATGTTGCGATATATCGCTGCCTTGACCTTGATTCTCTGCGCCGCGCAGCCCGGGCGCGCGGCCACCGCGGAGCAGCCGGTCGCCGATCCGCGCACCGCGTTGCTCAAGCTTTTGCCGGCTGGTTCCAAGCTCGAAGATTTACGTCCGTCGCCGATTCCCGGCATCTATGAATTCATGCAGGGTGCCGAAATCAGCTACTTGACCGCGGACGGCAAGTATTTCATCGACGGCAATCTGTACGACATGAAATCGCGCGACAACCTGACCGAGGCGCTGCGCACGCACGCACGCGTGGCATTGATCAGCTCGGTTCCGGAATCGGAGATGATGATTTTCTCACCCGCGAATCCGAAATACACGATCACGGTGTTCACGGATGTCGATTGCGCGTACTGCAGGAAAATGCACAGCCAGATCGCCGAGATAAACCGCCTCGGTATCCGCGTTCGATACATGTTCTTTCCGCGCACCGGACCTGGAACGGAGAGTTGGAAGAAGGCTGAAGTCGTTTGGTGCTCCGCCAATCGAAACGAAGCGATGACCCGCGCAAAAGCCGGTGCCACGCTGGACATGAACAAGATCTGCGCGCCGACTCCGGTCAAGCGCGAGTATGAATTGGGCGAAAATATCGGCGTCCGCGGTACCCCTGCGATCGTGACGGAAAACGGCGACTACATTGCCGGCTACATGGAACCGCGCGAGCTCTTGGATCAGCTCAAAGAGCTGCAGGTGGCGAAGCGCTGATAGGGGCGATGCACAGTCATGCGGGGCGACCGATGGAAATGGATTTCTGCGCTGCTCGTCGCCGCCTCCCTTGGATTCGGGTTTTGGATGTGGGGGCGGCCGTCTACGCCGGCACACAAGTCCAGAGTTGCCGCCGAACTTCAGCCCGCTCCCGAATGGCCCGCGATCCCTGAATGGCCCGCGAGGATCGCAACGGCCGCGGTCGACACCGCGAAGAAATCCGAGCATTCCGGCGAGATCGAAGTGTGTGGTGTCGGCAAGGTCAAGATCGACCGCGACGACTGGATGGCCACCGCCAAATATTTCGAAACGCTAACCAGAAAATCGCGGATGCGCTGGCTTTCCGCGATGCGAAATGGCGACGATTACCGCGTGCGAGCCACGGGGCTCTATTTGGAAGGCACGCTCGATCGAGACGCGCCGCATAAAGATCCCGAGGCCGCCCGGGACGAATTGGTGCAATTGGCGGTGGTGACAAAGGATCCGGCCGTTTTTGCTCTGGCCTATACCCGATGCAGTAAAGACCTCCAAGAGTCAGCATCGCCGGGCGCCTGCCCACAGCTATCGCTTGATCAATGGACTCGCACGGATGCGGATAACGCGGTTCCCTGGCTGGCACTCGCCGCCAAGGCGCGCAGGGAAAACGACAGCGCTGCGGAAGCGGCGGCGATTGATCACGCGGCGCAGGCACATCAGTACGAATCCTACAGCTGGTCCTTGTCTTCATTCGCGGAACCCGCGATACCGAGCGACGTAACGGCTGCCGAGCGATGGTATCTCGCAGTTGAAATGATCGGTTGGGAAGCGGCAATGCAGATGCCCTACCGGCCGCTATTTCAGTATTGCTCGGGCGACGCTATGAAAGACGCGGCCGTGCGCCGGCGTTGCAATGCCTTGGCGGAACTTCTGGTTGCCAAGGCCACCACATTGGTGGATTTCTCCGTGGGGAAATCCCTGGGTGCGCGTGCCGGCTGGCCGGCCGAACGGATAGGCAATCTTACGCAGCAATTCAATGCGTCGATGCAAGCGATCAGTCAGGCGACGTCGTCGGATCCAGATCATCAATGGAGCTGCGATAGCGTCGCGCGCGGCAATGCTTATATGTCCGAATGGAGTCGCTTGGGCGAGCTAGGCTATGCGCGTGAAGCCATCGAGCGCTCCGGAGAAACGGTTGCCGAATTATCGCGCAAGCACATTGAATTCGTGGATAAGCTCATGCGCGACGCCCAACAAGCAGACGCACCCGCGGCGGCGCAACCTTGAGGATCGCCGCGCCAAATCAATGGCGACCAAGGCCGGCGACTGCCGGATTCAACGCTCCAGAAGCTTGACCTTGTCCTTGACGCCTTCCCATTGCTTGGCGTCCGCGGGGGCCGCTTTCTTTTCGCTGATGACAGGCCACTTCTTGGCAAGTTCGGCGTTCAGCTCCTTAAAATTCCCCTGGCCGTCCGGTATCTCTTCCTCGGAATAGATGGCTTCGACCGGACATTCCGGCTCGCACAGGGTGCAGTCGATGCACTCATCGGGATCGATGACGAGAAAATTCGGTCCTTCGTGGAAACAGTCGACGGGGCAAACCTCGACACAGTCCATATATTTGCACTTGATGCAGCTTTCGGTGACCACGAACGCCATACGCACGCCTTCTCTTACACAGTTAATCGTTAATGCTATTCTGCCACAGCCGGAAAGTCCGCTGGCGGGCAGCGCAGCGCCATGACGCCGCGTTTATCGCGACCGCCTCACGGCGTCGAACGGCTTTTCAGCTCGGTGAAATGATGTTCTTCGCGGCCGGCGCTCCGGTCGGCGAAGTATTGCCGCAACGCGTATTCGCCGCTGGCAAACGCCAGTTCCGACCACGGAACGTGTGCTTCATCGTATAGGGCGACCTCCAAGCTCTCGGGTCCCGGAGCGAATTTCGGCTCGAGCAGCCTGGCCCGAAACATCACATGGACCTGATTGGCGCGTGTCACGTTCGCCACCGCCAGCAATGAGCCGACCTCCACTACCGCCAGCGCTTCCTCGTGACATTCGCGCGCCGCCGCCTGCTGCATGGTTTCGCCGTTCTCCATGAATCCGGCCGGCACGGTCCAAAACCCGCGACGCGGTTCAATCGCTCGGCGGCAGAGTAATATCTTCTTCTGCCACTCAGGCACGCACCCAAGAACCAAGAGCGGATTCTTGTAGTGCACCAAATGGCAGCTGGTGCACACAAAGCGCGGCAAATGATCCCCGGCGGGGATCTTGGATTCGACGGATGAGCCGCAATTGCTGCAGAAATTCAAGAGTGATCCATAAATAAAGTCTGGTGCCCGAAGAGGGAATCGAACCCACACGGTGTCACCACCACCGGATTTTGAGTCCGGCGATAGATAACGTAGATATCTGTTTTTAAAGCAAATTAACTCGAAATTTTCGCATATGTGTAACTCAATGTGTAAATCTCATAGATTGCACATGTACCCCTTCACGCCCGGAAATTGGGCACGCTCGCTCAAAGAAATGGGAAAGCCCACCGGCCTGCCGGAAGGGAATTGTCCCCTTCCACGGTCTCGAACGTAACTTTCCAGCCGGATCAGCTCCGTTCTCGGGCCGGTTCGGTCATGTTGACTCGCCTATTCCAATAAAGTCCGCACGGCAGGGGCCTGCCCACGATCCGAGCTGTGCATTCTGGCTCATCGTGATGAGGTTTTCTAGGGCAAGGCCGGCGGCTTGCCGAGCCGCGGGTCGAGCACTTCGCGCAGGGGCGTTGTCGGCCCACGGCGCGCGCGCCCGCCACTCGGTGATGTAGTCGCGCGGGATCACGCCTCTGCCTCCATGTCGGCGACGATGAGTTTCCAGTCGGAGTCGCGCGGGTGTCCGGCAACGGGCACGGACGGCACAAGGGCCGCCGCCTCGTGGGAGTGCTTGCGCACAGCCATACAGCCGGTAGCTCTCCTCCCGAAGCACAAGATTTGCGTCACAGACTCGGGATTCAATGATTGCCCTGTGATGCCAGAGCCCACAGAATTCGCGCCATGCAGATCCACCGTAACGATTACGGCCCACCAAGAACCATGCCGCTATGCATCTGTCGAGGGATCTAATTCATGAAAATTGATTTCGGCCGGGTTCTCGCGAAGCTGTCTTTTTGTTGTCTGTTGCTTGCCGGGTATGTGGCTCCAGCAAGTGCTCAGTTCAAGTTGCAGCAGGATTTCAAGGGAACGACAGCGCCCGGGTGGACCTTGAGCAACTCCGCCATTTTGACGGCGTCGTCGTCGATCGACGCGCCTGGCTCCGGCTGGCTGCGTCTCACCAATACAGGCGGCACCGAAAAGGGTGCCGCTATCAACGGCGGATTCAGTTTCGCAGGCAATGTACCCGTTGTTGTGGAATTCAACTACGTGTCATGGGGTGGCACGGGCGCCGATGGCATGACTCTCGTCCTGTTCGATTCCTCGACGGCATCCCCATTGGCAGGCGCTCAAACCGGCGGCGGACTCGGGTACTGCGGTGGTGCGGGTGGCTATTTGGGTATTGGTCTGGATGAATTCGGCAACTTCTCGAATCCCGCCGACAAATGCACGAGCGCGAGCGGCGGCCCAGGCAAGACGCCCGAATCACTGGCGATTCGCGGCCCGCTGAGTGCCCATAATATTTGGGTCGGCACGTCTGTCGTTCCCGGCGGCATCGACAACCCTCACGTCGCGACCCGGCCGTTGCTCAAGACGGTGCTCCTGTCGCTCACGCCCGCCGTTGCGCCGGCAGTCGGTTACACCATCACGGCGCAGTTTCGCGCCGCCGGCGGCCAGCTGTTCCAGACGCTGTTTTCCAATATCGCGTTTCCCTATGCCGCGCCGACCAATATCAGCGTGGCATTTGCCGGCAGCACCGGCGGCTCGACCAACAACCATGAACTGCAAGGATTGGTTGCTGGAACGCCGGATGACCTGCAGGTGACAATGACAGGCCCGTCATCGGCTCTGCAGGGCTCAGCCGTCACTTACAACATGACGGTGACGAACAACGGCAATTACACGCTGACCGGCAGCGACTCGCCCACGATCCTGGATACCCTTCCGGTTTCGCTCAGCGGCGTGACGTGGAGCTGCGCCGGCACCGCCGGTACCAGCTGCGACGCGTCCGGAATCGGCGACATCAACATCGCGGATGTCACGCTGCCCGCGAACGGATCGATTACGTACACGATCACAGGAACGCTCGATCCCGCGGCAACCTGCGGGACGACGGTCGTCAATAGCGCGAACGCCGATTTCGCCAGCACTACGCGATTCCTCGATCCCGATGAATCCAACAACTCGGCGACCGTCAGCTCGACCGTCATCTGCAATACCACGCTGGTGGCCAATCCCGGTTCGTTGAACTACCCCCCTGAGCAGGTGGCTGTCGCGAGCGCGTCCCAGTCGGTGACGCTGACCGAAGGAATGAACAGTGCCGCGATCACGAGCATCGTGGCCACGGGGGATTATTCTCAGACCAACAACTGTCCGCCGACTCTGGCGGCCGGACACACATGCACGATCAACGTGATATTTACGCCCACGGCGGAAGGCAGCCGCAATGGCACGCTCACCATCATAAGCAATGCGACCGCTTCACCACCCGTTACCTCGACGGTGACTTTGGGCGGCACGGGGATCAACTCGATTCCGAGCGCGTTCAGCTTTACGCCGCTCATCAACGTGGATCCCTCGAGCGTACAAGTTTCCAATTCCATAACCGTGGCAAACACCGATGTGCCTTCGCCCATCAGCGTGAGCGCCGGCGGTCAGTACAGCATCAATGGCGGTGCCTTCACCTCGGTTCCCGGCGTGGTCTCGCCGGGTGCGCAAGTGCAATTGCAACTGACGGCAGCTTCCGGCTACAGCACATCGGACTCTGCGACCCTTGCCATCGGCGGCGTGTCTTCCACGTTTACGGTAACCACTGGGGCGCAACCAGTGTTGCAGGGCTCCTTCACGCCGGTCACCGGCGCAGCGCCGTCCAGCATCCAGATCTCCAATGCCATTACCGTGAGCGGAACGACCATTCCGGCCCCGATCAGCATCAATGGGGGAACGTACAGCATCAACGGCGGCCCGTTCACCTCGGTTTCCGGGACGGTGCAACCCGGTGATCAAGTGGTCGTGCAAATGAGCGCAGCTTCCGGCTACAACACGACTTCATCCGCGATCGTGACTATTGGCGGCGTCACTTCCTCATTCACGGTGACAACCGCCGCCCAGCCGCCGCAGCAACCCGGGTTCACGCCAGTCACCGGTTCGAGTCTCGGCGCGACCCAGATATCCAATCCGATCACGATCGCCGGCACGATTGACGCACCGATCAGCGTCAGCAACGGGGCGGAGTACAGCATCAACGGCGGCCCGTTCACTTCGGCTGCCGGTACTGTGCAGCCGGGCGATCAGGTCACCGTGGAGGTTACCGCGCCTTCCAGCTACAGCACGACGGCAGCCGGCGTGCTGACCGTCGGTGGTTCGACGTCCAGCTTTGCGGTGACCACCGGCGCGGAGCCGGTGCTGCAAGGCAGCTTCGCGAATTCCTCCGGAGCCGCTGCCTCGAGTACCCAGACCTCGAATCCGATAACCATCACCGGCATCACCTCACCGGCGGTGATCAGCATCACCGGCGGGCAGTACAGCATCAATGGTGGTCCGTTCACATCGGCTGCGGGCACCGTGCAGCCGGGAGATCAGGTGACTGTGCGGATAAACTCGCCATCCACCTACAACACCACGACGACCGCAGTGCTGACGGTCAATGGCGTCAGCGCCACGTACTCAGTGACCACTGGCGCGCCGCCACTGAAAGTAGCAGTCACGGGCGGCGGCGGCGCCTTCGGGGTGGGTATGTTGGTCGCGCTCGCGTTCCTGGTCGCGCTCAAGGTGTTGGGCCCACGCCGCGGAGCATGGGTGGTGTCCATGCTGGCCATCTTCCTGGCTGTGTTTTCGAGTTCTCCAGCTCGGGCCGATGAGGAGACCTGGCTTTCGAACGTCTACGGTGGCATACGCGCCGGCGCGTCCACCAGCAGCATGACCGCCTCGAAGCTCACTCGAGATCTGCAAGCCGATGGCTATCAGGTGACAGCCGCAGGTAGCCAGCGCGGCACCGCCAGCGGCACGCTGTACTTAGGGTACGAGCTTCCCCACCACTTCGCCGTTGAGCTTGCCGGAACTTACGTCGGGCGCACCCGTGCGGCCCTCGCCGGCGTGCTGCCGGCAAACCTCAATCCGCTGCTCGAAGATGCGGCGCGCATCGTACGCGGCAGCGGCGACATCATCTCGCTGGAGGCGCGTTACCGCTGGCCTCTGGCGCAGATCATCGATCTGGATCTGCGCGCAGGTCCCTACGTCTGGATCACCAAGACAAATGTCTATGTGGACGGAGCCAATCAGTTGAACCGCACAGACGAAGGTATCGGCTACACCCTGGGCGTCGGTCCCCGATTTGCCCTTGGGCAGCACGTCGGAGTCGGCATCGGAGCCGATTTCTTGCAGTCCAACTCGGACAACCATTTTGTGGTGTTCTCGGCGACACTCGAGTATCACTTCCGCTAACCCGGCGCGTGTGCTTACCGGGCGGTCCCCCGCCGTCTACCGGAATGGCCTCGCCGTCGAACCACTAAGGTGCAAATGGCGTGGGCACGGAAGCTCTTCGCGAGATCCACGCCGTAGCCGCGCTGCGTGGATGGATTAACTTGCATGATGGCTTGATACTTTCCGCCTGAAACCAGGGAGACTTAGAATCCCTTAAAAATAAGAGATTCTAGTGTCTCAGGGTCTGGTGCCCGAAGAGGGAATCGAACCCACACGGTGTCACCACCACCGGATTTTGAGTCCGGCGCGTCTACCAGTTCCGCCATTCGGGCATGCCAGGCCGCGCAGTATATGCGATTGACGCTCTAGGTAGAATGCTAAAAATTATGCTGCGCACGGACTTTCACTTCGATCTGCCCAAAGACCTCATCGCCCAAAGACCGGCCGAAGAGCGCTCCGCCAGCCGGCTTTTGACGCTCGATCGGGCCACGGGAGCTTACCGGGACCTGAAGTTTCGCGATTTTCCCTCCCTCATCGACTCGCGGGATCTCTTGATTTTCAACGACACCCGCGTGATTCCGGCTCGGGTATTTGGGCGCAAGGACAGCGGCGGACGAGTCGAATTGCTGCTGGAGCGAGCGCTGTCGGCGACTACCGCGCTGGCTCATGTGCGCGCCAGCAAAGGCCTCCGGGACGGCGCCATCGTGAGACTCGCGGCGGGACAAACCGCCCGCATGCTGGCCCGAGATGAGGAACTTTTCGTGCTGGAATTCTCCTGCGATGTGCTCGAGTTCTTCCAAGCCAACGGCGAGATTCCGCTGCCGCCCTACATCCAGCGTACAACCGAAGAGGCGGACCGCGAACGCTACCAAACGGTGTATGCGCGCATCCTCGGCGCGGTCGCGGCGCCGACGGCGGGCTTGCATTTCGACGCGGCAACCTTTGCCGCGCTGCGGGCGCGCGGGGTGCCGTCTGCCTTCGTAACGTTGCATGTGGGCGCGGGCACTTTCGCGCCGGTAAGGGCCGAGGACATCGCGGCGCATCGGATGCACGCGGAGTACTTGGAAGTCTCGGAGAGCACCTGTGCCGCCATCCATGCGACGCGCGCCGCCGGCGGCCGCGTGATAGCGGTCGGAACTACCGTGGTCAGGAGCTTGGAAACCGCCGCAAATGCCGCGGGTGCGGATGCCGAGGGTGCGGATGCTGCGGGCCCAAAACGAATTGCGCCATACCGGGGCACGACCCGCATTTTCATCAAGCCGGGCTATACATTTCGCGCGATCGACGCCATGGTGACGAATTTCCATTTGCCGGAATCGACCTTGTTGATGCTGTGCGCTGCTTTCGTGGGGCGTGAAGCACTGCTGGCCGCGTACGCTCATGCCGTCGAGCAGCGCTATCGATTTTTCAGCTACGGTGATGCGATGTTCCTCTCATGAGTGCGATGCGTTTCAATTTGCTGGCCCAAGACGGTGCGGCGCGCCGTGGCCGCCTCGAATTCGCGCGCGGCACCGTCGAGACCCCGGCATTCATGCCCGTGGGAACTTACGGCACGGTCAAGGCGATGACGCCGGAAGACCTCGAAGCCGTCGGCGCCGAAATCGTGCTCGGCAACACGTTTCACTTATATCTGCGGCCCGGACTCGACGTCATTCAGGCGCACAACGGTCTGCACCGCTTCATGCACTGGCAGCGGCCGATCCTCACCGATTCAGGCGGATTTCAGGTGTGGAGCTTGGCGGAGATGCGCAAAATCACCGAAGAGGGTGCGCACTTTCGCTCGCCGGTGGACGGCGCCGCCGTGTTTCTGTCTCCGGAGGAGTCCATGCGCATTCAACGCGCACTGGCTTCGGACATCGCCATGAGCTTCGATGAATGCACGCCATACCCGGCCACTTTGGATCAGGCGCGCACCTCCATGGAATTATCGATGCGCTGGGCGGTGCGTGGCTTTCGTGAGTACTACCGGAGCGAGCCTCCGGGAACCCTCTTCGGCATTGTCCAAGGGGGAATACATGCCGGCTTGCGCCTTGAATCGCTCGCGGTTCTCGAGGAAATTGGCTTTGCGGGGCTGGCGGTCGGGGGCTTGGCGGTGGGGGAGCCGGAAGCGGAGCGGCAACAAGTTCTCGATCAGCTAATGCCGCACATGCCTCGGTCCAAACCCCGATATCTCATGGGCGTGGGCCGGCCGGAGGACATTATCGAGGCGGTCCGGCGCGGCATCGATATGTTCGACTGCGTGATGCCGACTCGGCATGCACGAAATGCGCATTTGTTCACCCGTACGGGCGTCATCAATATTCGCAACGCCGCGCATCAGAAGGACACCGGGCCGATCGAGGAGGGGTGTACGTGCTACACCTGCCGCAACTACAGCCGCAGCTATTTGCGGCATTTGGACAAGTGCGGTGAAATTCTGGGCTCGCACTTGAACACCATCCACAATCTGTTTTTCTACCAGCGGCTGATGATGGAAATTCGCGCGGCCATCGTCGCCGGCACCTTCGGGCGCTACGCGACCGAGTTCCACGCCCGCAAGGCTTAGCGGCGCGGGTTAAGTTTGTCCCTGCCTGCTGTATACTACGCCGCTTTGCGTAGCTCACCCAAGCAAAAAAAGAGTGTAACACTATGGATTTCCTCATTAATTCTGCAAATGCACAGGCTGCGGGCGGTGCCGCGGGCGGCGGCGGCATGTTGCAAACGTTGCTGCTCCCGGCTCTGCTGTTGGTGGTGTTTTATTTTTTGCTCATCAGGCCCCAGAGCAAGCGCGCCAAAGAGCAGCGGGAAATGCTTTCCAAAGTCACGGTGGGCGATGAGATTGCCACCACCGGCGGAATTCTCGGCAAAGTAACCGAGGTGGGCGAGCAATTCCTGAGCGTGGAAATCGCCGACGGCGTGAACATCAAGCTGCAGAAATTTCAGGTCGCGCAGGTGCTGCCGAAGGGCACGGTCAAGAGCGCATGATTGCTTATCCGCGCTGGAAGATCGCGTTGGTCGCGATCGTGTTGGCTATAGGGATCTTCCTGGCGTTGCCCAATTTGTTTGGCGAGGAAAGCGCGCTGCAGTTGGCGGCCGATCGCGCGGCCGTCACGGACTCCGATCGCACTGCCGTCGTGCAAATTCTCAAGGACAAGGGCGTTACGCCGTCGGGCGTATTTTTGGAGCAGGGCCGCCTGACCTTACGCTTCAGCAGCACCCAGGATCAATTGAAAGCGCGCGACATCATTGCGGAGGCGCGACCCGGCCAGTTTACGATCGCGCTGTCGCAGGCCTCGCGGGTGCCGTCTTGGATGCGCAACTTAGGGCTAAATCCCGTCAAGCTGGGGCTGGACCTTCGCGGCGGCGTTTATCTGGTCTATCAGGTCGATATACAAGGCGCGGTGAAGCAACTCCTCGATCGCCGCGAGCAGGATTTTCGTTCATCGCTGCGCAATGCGCGAATCGCGTATCAAGATGTCGTCGCTGATTATCCGCAGGCCAAAGTGCGCGTGCTGTTTCGCGACGCTGAAGCTTTCGCCAAGGGCAAGGCGGCCATTCTTGTCGATAACCGCAACTTGAATTTGACCGAGACCACGGTCGCCGGCGCTCCCGCATTGGAACTGCAGCTGACGCCGCAAGAGATCAAGGAACGCCAGGATTACGCCGTCTCACAAAACATCGTCATTCTGCGCAATCGTCTCAACAGCCCGGAACTCGCCGTATCGGAGCCGCAGGTTGCGCGCGAGGGCGTGGATCGCATCGCCATTCAGCTGCCGGGCCTGCAGAACTCAGCCGAGGTCAAGAAAATCCTCGGCAAGACGGCGACGCTGGAATTTCGCATGGTCGACGAGACCAACAATCCGCTCGAAGCGGCGGCCACCGGCCGCGTGCCGTTGGGCTCGAAGCTGTTCTACACCCGCGAGAAGCAGCCGGTGTTGCTGAAGCGCGATGTGGTGGTGACGGGCGACCAATTGACCGACGCGACATTCCAGCCGAACACCCAAGACGGCGCCGCCGTCTCGGTGGGCTTGGACAGCCGCGGCGCCGCAAAAATGCTGAAGAACACCCAGGAAAATATTGGCCACTTGATGGCGGTGGTGTTCATCGATCGTTCGCGGGAAAAGAATGCGCAGGGCGTGGAAGTCGACCGCACCACGGAAGAAGTCATCAACCGCGCGACCATTCGCGGCGTGTTCAGCAACAATTTCTCGATCACCGGCGTCAATCCGATCGAAGGCCGCGAACTGGCGCTGTTGCTGCGCGCCGGCGGCTTGGCCGCACCGCTGACTCCCGTCGAGGAGCGCGCCATCGGACCGAGCTTGGGGCAGGACAACATCAACAAAGGCATCAAGGCGATGGTGTTCGGCATGGCCGCCGCGTTCATATTCATGCTTGTCTACTACAAAGTCTTCGGGCTTATCGCCGATATTGCCCTGGCGGCAAACGTGATTCTGCTGACCGCGTTGCTGTCGGTATTCGGTGCCGCGTTGACGTTGCCGGGCATTGCCGCCGTGGTGCTGACCGTCGGCATGGCGGTTGACGCCAACATCCTGATCTACGAACGCATTCGAGAGGAATTACGCAATGGCGTCACGCCGCGCGCGGCCATCGCCGCGGGTTTCGAGCGTGCGTTATCCGCCATCACGGATTCCAACTTCACGGCGCTCATCGCCGGCGTCGTGCTGTGGTCTTTCGGCGCGGGCGCCATTCGCGGCTTCGCCGTGGTCCTGGTGCTGGGCATCGGCACTTCCGTGTTTACCTCCGTGATGGGCAGCCACGCGCTGGTGCAGATTATTTACGGCGGCAAGCGCAAGCTCGATCGCTTGTCGATCTAAAGGAACGGACATGGAATTTTTCCACAAGGCGACTCATTTCCCGTTCATGCGCACCCGCAAGGTGTGGTACGGGTTGTCCGCCGTTTTGATCGTGGTTTCGCTCGCCCTGGTCTTGATTCGCGGCCTGAACCTCGGGGTGGACTTTACCGGCGGCGTGGTGGTGGAGACAAATTTCCCCCAGGCCCCGAATATCGAAGCGCTGCGCGCAGCGCTGGCCAACGCCGGTGTTGCAGGCGCGCAGGTGCAGGCGTTCGGCAGCTCCAGGGATATTTTGGTGCGCTTGCCGCCCGATCCGAATGCGAAGGGCGATCAAATCGGCGCGCATGTGCTCGAAATTTTCTCCAAGACCGATAGCGGCGTAAAGTTGCAGAGAACCGAAGTCGTCGGACCCCAGGTCGGACAGGAGCTGTTCGTCAAGGGCGGCTGGGCGCTGTTTGCGACGCTGGTCCTGATTTTGATCTACGTTTTGTTCCGCTTTACTCCGAAGCTTGCGCTCGGCGCGATTTTCGCCGTTTTGCACGATCCGATCTGCGTGGTAGGTTTTTTTGCACTAACGCAAATGACTTTCGATCTCACCGCCATTTCGGCGGTTTTGGCGGTCATCGGCTATTCGCTGAACGATACCGTGATTGTATTCGACCGCATCCGCGAGCGGGCGCGCACCGCTCGGAAGCTGACGATTGCGCAGGTGATTGACGAGTCCATCAATCAAACCCTGTCGCGAACCATCATGACCAAATTGGTGACATTGTTGGTCGTCGTGGCGCTGCTGATATTCGGCGGCGAAACCTTACGCGGATTTTCCGCGGCATTGGTGATCGGCATCATAGCCGGCACCTATTCCTCGATTTACATCTCCTCGGCACTGGCGCTCGATTTAGGGTTGCGCACCGATGACCTTCTGGAGCGCAAGGCCGCGAAGCCCGAAGAAATCGACGGTCTGCCCTAGGCGCTCGGGGAGCCTTTGCGTCATGGACATGTGATGCAACTGCTCCACGATCCGCGGACTTGGCTGTCATTCGTGACTCTCGCCATGCTCGAGATCGTGCTCGGCATAGACAACATCATCTTTCTTTCGATTCTGGTCGAGCGCTTGCCTAAGCCCAAGCGGGGCAGTGCGCGAATCTTGGGCTTAAGCTTCGCGATGCTCACGCGCATCGCCCTGCTATTTTCCGTGACCTGGGTGGCGACGCTGCGTGAACCGTTATTGACGGTGCTGGGAAAGGGCGTGTCCGGCCGCAACTTGATTCTGTTTGCCGGAGGTCTTTTCCTGCTGGTTCAAAGCGTGATGGAAATTCGCGAGGTGCTCGAGGGCAAGGTGAGGGTCCGCAAGCCCGGGATGATGAACAGTCTTTTGATGATCATCCTGCAAATCGGCATCATCGATATCGTGTTCTCGCTGGATTCGGTGTTCACGGCGGTCGGACTCTCCAAGCACATCGAGGTCATGATTGCGGCCATCGTGGTCTCGGTGCTCGTCATGATGATCGTTTCCTCCGCGGTCAGCCGCTTCATCGACCGTTACCCGACGATCAAAGTGTTGGCTCTGGCGTTCCTGGTGTTGGTGGGCGTTGCGCTGATCGCGGAATCACTGAACTTGGATATCCCGCAAGGCTACCTGTACTTCGCGATGGCATTCTCCGCGACCGTCGAATGGATAAATATCCGTCTGCGCAGGCGCATGAAGTAATAGTTTGCTAGCGCGGTAGGAAAGCCGCTAAAGTCCGCGCAGTATTTAAAAAACGGGAGATGACATGAATTGGCGCATCAAACCGCTTGAAGATATCTTGGCGAGTGCCGAGAAGCGATCTCTGACACGCTCGCTGGGAGGTTTTCAGCTGACGATGCTCGGGGTCGGCGCCATCATCGGCACCGGCATATTCGTGCTGACGGCCGAGGCGGCGCAAAAGGCCGGCCCCGGAATGATGATGTCGTTCATTCTGGCCGGATTCGTGTGCGCGGTGACTGCGCTGTGTTACGCCGAACTGGCCGCCATGGTGCCAGTCTCAGGATCCGCCTATACCTACTCTTACGCGGTCTTGGGCGAACTCATTGCATGGATCGTCGGCTGGGCGCTGATTCTGGAATACACCATTGCCGCGAGTGCCGTGTCGGTCGGCTGGTCAAATTACTTCGTACCCTTGATACAGCACAGCTTCAACATCCATATTCCGCTATATCTCTCCAAGGGCTATTTCGCCGGCGGATTGATCAATGTGCCGGCGGTATTCATTGCCGCGCTGGTGACCACGCTCCTGGCCCTCGGCACGCGCGAGAGCGCAACCGTGAATGCGGTGTTGGTTTGCATCAAGGTCGCGGCGCTGGTCCTTTTCTGCGCCCTGGCATTGCCCGTCATCAAGATGTCCAACTTCCAGCCCTTTGCGCCGTTGGGTGCGCTCGGCATCGGCGGCGCCGCCGCGTCGATCTTCTTCGCGTACGTCGGCTTCGATGCCGTATCGACTGCCGCCGAAGAGACCAAAAATCCACAGCGCAATATGCCCATCGGACTCATCGGCAGTTTGCTCATTTGTACGGTGTTTTATCTGTTGGTTGCGAGCGGTGCGATCGGCTCGATCGGCGCTCAACCGGTGATGGATGCGGCGGGACAGGGCATCGAGCCGGGTACCCCTGAGATGCTGCAGGCCTGCATGGACCCGGCGAAACATGCGTCGTTGGTCTGCAGCGATGAGCCATTGGCGCATGTGCTGCGGGAAATCGGCTGGGATAAGGTATCGCGGCTCATCGGGCTTGCCGCATTTCTGGCACTGCCGTCCGTCATCTTGATGATGATGTTCGGCCAGACCCGGGTGTTCTTCAGCATGGCGCGCGATCGGCTGTTGCCCGACGCACTGACCAAAATCCACCCGCGCTTCAATACCCCTCACGTCGTGACCATGATCACAGGATCGGTGGTGATGTGTGCCGCAGCTTTCTTCCCCGTGGGTAAGCTTGCCGACTTGTCCAATGGCGGAACCTTGGCCGCGTTCTTCGCGGTGGCGCTGGGCGTCATGATCCTGCGGCGCACGGCCAAGGACAGAAAGAGGCCGTTTCGCACCCCCGGCATCTGGGTGGTGGGCCCATTGGCGCTCATCGGTTGCCTGAGTCTGTTCGCGCTGTTGCCGATGGTCACCATCCTGGTGTTTTTTGGCTGGGCGGCGCTCGGGCTGGTGGTGTATCGCTTTTACGGCTACAAGCGCAGCACCCTGAGCTAGCGGCGACCTGGGGCTAGACGCGCAGCGATGCCGGTGTCAGCGGTCCGATGACTTCGAGCAGCGCTTCGTAGACTTTCGGGTTACCGGCGACGACATTGGCCCCAAGGGCATACTCGGTGCCCGCGGGCGTGCCGACCCGGCCGCCGGCTTCCTGAATCAGCAGCGTGCCCGCGGCCGTGTCCCATGGGGAAAGCCCAAATTCCCAGAAACCGTCGATTCGCCCGGCAGCCACATAGGCAAGATCCAACGATGCAGCCCCCGGGCGGCGCACGCCTGCCGCCGTGGACATGATCACCTTGAGCATGGCCAGGTATTCGTCGACATGGGCCGCGCCTGCGCGAAACGGGAATCCCGTGCCAATCAGCGAGCCTTCCAAGGTTCGTTGCGTGCTAACGCGGATTTTTTTGCCTTCGAGTTGCGCGCCCTCGCCGCGCGAGGCGGTAAAGAACTCCTGACGCATGGGATCGTAGACGACGGCTTGCTGCAGGCGGCCCCTGTGCTCCACTGCAATCGAGACCGCGAAAGTGGGAAAACCATGCAGAAAGTTCGTGGTGCCGTCGAGGGGGTCAATGATCCAAACGAACTCATCCTCACCGCTTTTGCCCGATTCTTCCGCAAGAATCGCGTGCTGGGGGTAGCTGCGCCGGATGGTGGCGATGATATCCGCCTCGGCCTTGCGGTCGATATCCGTGACGAAGTCATTGCGGCCCTTGCTGTCGACTTTTAACGAATCGAGCCTTGACAAGCTTTTGACGATTAAATCGCCGGCGCGCCGCGCGGCGCGCATGGCGATATTGAGCAGGGGTTGCATAAGGTGGCGCTAGAATATCATCAGTGACTACCCTCGTTCGCATCGTCCTGATCGATCCCAGCCATCCGGGCAATATCGGCTCGGTCGCGCGCGCCATGAAGAACATGGCGCTGTCGGATCTGGTGCTGGTACGTCCACGCTCTTTTCCGCACGCCGAAGCCAACGCGCTGGCGGCGGGCGCGGACGACATTTTGGCGGCCGCCCGCATCGTCGGCAGCGTCGAGGAGGCCATCGCCGACTGCGGGTTCATCGCCGGCACGACCTCTCGGCCCAGGTCCTACTACTGGGAGTTCACCACGCCGCGCGATGTGGCCGGCCGAGTCGTGGCTTTACCTTCGGAAAATCGCGCCGCGCTGCTGTTCGGATCGGAGCGCTACGGACTGGCGACCGAGGATTTGAATCATTGCAACGTACTGGTGCGTATCCCGGCGAATCCGGAATACTGCTCGCTGAATCTGGCGATGTCGGTGCAGCTCGCCGCGTACGAGATTTTCATGGCGCGCGAGCAGCCTCATTCGCATACGCAGTTGGAGATGCCGCTGGCCGCCTCCGGTGATGTCGAGCACTTTTACGCGCACCTGCACCAGGTATTGAACGAAATCGATTTTGATGACCGCACCGGACATCTCATGGAGCGCCTGCGGCGGCTGTTCAATCGCGCGCAGCTCGATCGCAACGAACTCAACATCCTGCGTGGGATCTTGAGCGCCGTGCAGGGCCGGCGGGGTCAGTCCGCGCAGCGCCCGCGAAAATGAGCACCGCCGTGTACTTGGATCATGCGTCGACCACGCCGGTCGATGCACGGGTGGCCTTGGCAATGGCGGAGGTCTTGAATTCCGAGACCGAATTCGGCAATCCGGCATCGGTGAGCCATGACTATGGGGACATTGCCGGCTCGCTGGTGGAACAGGCGCGTCGCCAGGTCGCAGCGGCCGTGCGAGCCGCGCCCAGCGAGGTGCTTTGGACATCCGGCGCCACCGAAGCCAACAACCTGAGTATTTTCGGCGTCGCCCAGTACTACCGCGACCGCGGCCGTCACATCGTCACCTCACGCACCGAACACAAAGCGGTGCTCGATCCCTGCCGTGAACTGGAGCGGCGCGGTTGGCAGATTACCTACCTCATTCCCGATCGCGACGGACTGCTCGATCCCGACCAGGTCGCTGCCGCACTGCGCACCGATACCGTGCTGGTCTCCGTCATGCACGTCAACAATGAAATCGGCGTGGTTCAAGATATCGGCGCCATCGGCGCGATTTGCGCGCGGCACGGCGGCGCTTGGCTGCACGTGGATGCGGCGCAGAGCGTCGGAAAATGTCCCGTCGATTTTTCCAGTCTCGGCGTAGACCTGATGTCCCTTTCGGCGCACAAGGTGTACGGACCGAAGGGGGCGGGTGCCCTGGTGGTATCGGAGCGCAAGGAAGGCCCTCGCGGCGCGCGCGTGCAGCTCTCACCCCTGTTGTACGGCGGCGGCCAGGAGCGGGGCTTACGGGCCGGTACGCTGGCCACCCACCAAGTCGTCGGGATGGGTCTGGCGTTCAGTCTCGCGGCGTCGATATCGTCCACGGAAACCGTGCGCATCGCGCAGTTGCAGCGGCGACTTTGGCAGGGATTGGCGTCCATTGGCGGGGCGCTGCGCAACGGGAGCGCGACGCGCGCGGTGCCGCATCTGCTCAACGTGTCGTTCGACGGTGTCGAAGGGGAAAGCCTGCTCGCCGCAGTGCGCCCGCACCTGGCCGTGTCGACAGGATCTGCGTGCAACTCGGCACTGGCTGAGCCTTCGTATGTATTGCGCGCGCTCGGGCGCAGCGAGCGCTTGAGCGAAAGCAGTCTGCGGTTTGGGCTGGGCCGCACCACGACCGAACGGGACATCGACACGGCGATCGCGGTCTTGGCGCGAGAGGTGAGCCGCCTGCGCGAAATCGCCGGGGCGCGACCGCAGGAAGTCTCAGGCGGTGGTGCGCCAACGTGAACTACAACGAGTTGACGCGCCGCTATTTCGAGTCGCCGGGCAGCGTGGGGGAGTTATCCGGCGCCGGCGTATTCCGCGGCGCTGCGGGGAACCGCGAGCAGGGCACCTGGGTGCAGTTCGACCTACGGGCCGAATCGGGAACGGTGCAGGCGGTGCGCTTCTTGGCTTTTGCGTGCCCGCATACCGTTGCCGTGTCGGCTTGGGTGGCAGAGCAGTCGGTGGGACGGGCGGTAACTTCCGTTCTTCCGGAGAGCGTCCAGGATCTGCGTGATCGATTTGCAGTGCCGATAGAGAAAATGGGCCGTCTGCTGATCATTGAGGATGCGTGGCTGGCGGCCGCGGTTCCGGCCATTGACTACCGCGCATGAGCACCCACTTAAGGTTGGTGCGGAAGGCGTGAGCGTGACGGAGGATTAATAGAAAACGCGTCTTGGTTCCGTGCGGGCGGGGCGCCTACGTGCTATTTATGGTGCCTCCTAGCTGACTTTTTTGAGGTACAGCGCAGCATGGCGATACTACTGACGGAATCGGCGGCCAATCGGGTCAAGACTCATTTGGCGCAACGCGGAATTGGCGTCGGTTTGAGAGTTGGAATCAAGAAAACAGGCTGTTCGGGCTTCGCTTACGTGGTGAACTACGCCGACCAGATCAATCCGGAAGATGCGGTTTTTGAGGCACGCGGCGTAAAAGTCGTGGTCGATCCCCTGAGCCTGCCGCTAATCGACGGCACGCTGGTGGATTTCGTCAAGCAGGGGCTTAACGAGGCGTTTAAGTTCCAAAACCCGAAAGCCAAGGGTGAATGCGGTTGCGGCGAGAGCTTCAATGTTTAGGCGCTGCGCGCCAATACTTCCCGGGGTCGAAGCGACCCCGTCCGATAGGTGCTCGCTGTGCGAGCACGAGAAGGGCGCAAGATTTCTCCAAGTAATACAGGGACTTCGGCGATCACCCTGATTGCTTGAACGCTCCTGCTCCAGTACACTTCGCGGTCTTTGTCAGCCCTCCCGCCGGGGCCGATTTCCCGTAGTCCTAACGCGAGGTTGTAATGTCCATTGAGCGAACCCTGTCCATCGTCAAGCCTGACGGCGTCGGCCGTAACCTGATCGGTGAGGTATATCGACGTTTTGAGCAGGTGGGTTTGAAGGTCGTCGCAGCCCGAATGATGCGGCTGTCGCAGGCCGAGGCCGAGGGCTTTTACGCGGTGCATCGCGAGCGCCCATTTTTCAAGGACTTGGTCCGCTTCATGACGTCCGGTCCGGTGATGGTGCAGGTGCTCGAAGGTGAAAACGCCATCGCGAAGAATCGCGAGGTCATGGGCGCCACGGACCCGAAGAAGGCCGACAAGGGTACGATACGCGCGGATCTGGCCACCAGCATCGATGAGAACATCGTGCACGGTTCCGACGCCAAGGACACGGCGGCGCGCGAAATCGCGTATTTCTTCCGTGACATTGAGCTCTGCCCGCGTACGCGTTAGCGTAGCGGCGATAAGGGGGTTTGAGTGTCGAGCGATCGCGTGAATTTACTGGGGCTTCCCCGCGCGCAGCTCGAGACGTTCGTTGCGGCGCGTCTCGGCGCGAAGCCATTCCGTGCTCGACAGCTCATGAAGTGGATCTATCGGCGCGGCGCCGCGGATTTCTCCACGATGAGCGATCTGAAGCAGGAGTTTCGCGCGCAGCTCGGCGAGATCGCCGAAATCACCGTTCCGCAAATCGTGACCGAGCAAGTATCGAAGGATGGCACCCGCAAATGGATGCTGCGCATGGACGAGGTACAGGGGATCGAGACCGTCTATATCCCCGAACCCGATCGCGGCACCCTCTGCATCTCGAGTCAGGTGGGCTGCGCCATGGACTGCACCTTTTGCGCCACCGCTCAGCAAGGATTCAACCGCAATTTGAGCGCTGCGGAAATCGTGGGCCAGGTCTGGCTGGCGCAGCGCGAGTTGGCCGCCTCGCGGAGCGACATAGCCGATGAGGGCCGGCGCAGCATCACCAATATCGTGTTCATGGGCATGGGGGAACCGCTCGCCAATTACCGCAATGTGCTGCCCGCCATGCGTATTTTCCTCGATGATTTGGGCTACGATTTATCGCGGCGCCGCGTGACATTGAGCACTTCCGGGTTGGTGCCGCAAATCTACAAATTGGCCGAGGAGTGCAATGTCGCGTTGGCGGTATCATTGCATGCGCCGAACGATGAGCTGCGCAACGAACTCGTGCCTATCAATCGAAAACATCCGATTGCCGAGTTGCTTGCCGCGTGCTGGCACTACATCGATCAGCAAAACGGCCGCAGCATTACGTTCGAATACGTCATGTTGGACGGCGTGAACGACAAACCGGAGCATGCACGGCAGCTCGCTCGCCTGATGCAGGGTCATCCGGCGAAGCTCAACCTGATTCCCTTCAACGTGTTCCCAGGCACGCGATACCGGCGTTCTCCGGCCGCGGCCATTTTGAAGTTCCGCGACATCCTCAATGATCACGGCGTCATCGCGACAACGCGCCGAACGCGGGGCGATGATATCGAGGCGGCGTGCGGACAATTGGCGGGCAGGGTCACCGATCGCACCCTGGTGCGGCTCGGGACCAAGCTCTCAACGGCGTCGCGCACCCCGGCGGAAATTCAATGAAGCTGAACCCGAAACTTCTGCGCGCCGTGCCGGTGGCGGCCGTGATGGCGGGGTTGTTGTTGACCGCGTGCAATCACAATCCACCGGCGTACCAGCGCCCCGTGCGCACTTACAAGAAGGAACCGACGAAAGCGGCCATCGCCAATATGCAGCTGGCGATCGAGTACATGAAGCTTGACCAGCTGTCGAATGCGCGCGAGTGCATCGAAAAGGCGCTGAGCGAAGACTCCTCGAACCCGGACGTGCAGATGACCGCGGGTCTGGTGTACGAGCGGATCAACGAAATGTCCAAGGCGGAGCATGCCTACGATGCGGCCAACCGTTTGGGGAAGGGTGATCCGAACATCGCGAACAGTTATGCCGTTTTTCTTTGCCGCACGGGCAAGACTGCGGCAGGGGAAAAATTGTTCCTTCAGGTTGCGGTCAATCCGCTGTATCAGACGCCGTGGGTGGCATTGAGCAACGCCGGTGCCTGTGCGCGCGGCGCGGGTGACTTGGTGAATGCTGAGAAGTTTTTCAATCGTGCGCTGGCGAATCGTCCGAACTACACCGAGGCGTTGCTGCAACTGGGCAACGTCGCTTTCGATCGCGGTGATGCCGCGCAGGCTTTGGACATCGTGCAGCGCTATCTGGCGGTGAATCCGCCCGCCCCGGAGGTGCTGTGGCTCGGGTTCCGTGCGCAGCGCAAGCTCGGCGATCCGGTCGCCGCGGCGGTGTACGCGCGCCGCGTGCAAACTGAATTTCCGAATTCCGAGCAAGCGCAAAATATGCGCAACGGCGTCGATCGATGAACGAGTCCGCGGTACCGCCGGGCAGTAAGTTGAAGGCTGAACGCGAACGCCGCGGTTTGAGCGCGCAAAAAGCTGCCGATGAAATGCATCTGGATCGATGGGTGATCGATGCGCTCGAGGCAGACGATTACAAGCGAATCGGCCCGACGGTTTACGCCAAGGGCCACTTGAAGAAGTACGCAGCGTTGCTCGGCTTGCCGGCCGCTGAGATCTTGGCGGGCTACGAATCGCGCCCGCCTGGACCCGTCGAGAACACATCCGCCGGTCCGAGCATGCTCCTCGCGACGCGCGATGAAGGGCCGGCGTTCGGCAATTGGTCGCCAACCCAGATCGTCGGGTCTTTGATCGCCGCATTGTTGCTGGCCGGCGTGCTGTGGTGGAGACCCTGGCATCAGCGCAGCAAAGCACCCCTCAGCGGTGCTCCGGTGGCTGCGGCTTCGGTGGGGGCGGCATCGGCGGCGGCGGATGCAAACGTCGAGTCCGGCGCGGTTTCGTCCGCCACGGCGTCGCCCGCCATGGCGAGGGATACGTCTGCCGCGTCGATCGCGACACCGGCAACCGATAGCAGCCAAGCCGCCACGGCACCCGATGCGGCGGCGGCCCCGCCCCCCGGCGCGGGCCGAGCACGTTTGCGCCTGAGCTTCTCGGCCGATTCATGGGTGGATGTGCATGACGCCAATGGCAGGCGCACGTTCGCCGGTAACGGCCTCGCCAACAGCGTCAAGACAATCGCCGGTGCAGCACCGCTGCGGGTGTACTTGGGTGTAGGCAGCGGCGTGCAGCTCGAAATCAACGATCGCGCCGTAGCGATCGGGCCGCAGTTTTTCTCGGGTGAGGTCGCGCGTTTCGAGGCCGGCGCGGACGGCGTCCTGCGGCGCGATTCGCGCAACGAGCCTTCGCGGTCCGATCAAGCGCACACTGCGCCGCGCAACACGCGCCCGCCCGGCTGAGAGAACCCTTGAGCAAGATTATTGAGCCCCTGCGCGGTGTGCATGATGTATTGCCCGCGCAAATCGCAACCTGGCAGCACTTGGAACGCATCACGCGCCAGGTCTTTGCAAGCTACGGTTATGAAGAGTTCCGAGTTCCCGTGATCGAGCAAACCCAGTTGTTCAAACGCTCGATCGGCGATTTTACCGATATTGTCGAAAAGGAAATGTTCAGCTTCATCGATCAGGGCGAAGATCACATTACATTGCGTCCCGAGGCGACCGCCGGCATCGTGCGCGCCGTGATCTCGAACGGACTGCTTCGCGAGGGGCGCCTGCGCGTCTGGTGCATGGGGCCCATGTTTCGGCGCGAGCGCCCGCAAGCCGGACGTTATCGCCAATTTCATCAAATCGACGCGGAGGCCTTTGGATTCGAGGGGCCGGATGTCGATGCGGAAATGATTCTGCTGTCCGCCAGGCTTCTGAGGCTCCTGGGCTTGCGTGGTGTGAAGCTGGTGGTGAACTCGTTGGGGACGCCGGCATCGCGCGCGAGCTATCGCGAAAAGCTCACCGCTTATTTCGGCGCGCACGCAGAGTTTTTGGATGAAGACAGCAAGCGGCGATTGACCGGCAATCCGCTGCGCATACTCGACAGCAAGAATTTAGGAGTGCAGCGCATCGTGGCCGGTGCACCGCTGCTGCTCGATTCCCTCGACGCTGAGTCTCGCGAGCACTTCGAGTCTCTGTGCGCTCAATTGCGCAGTGCCGGCATCGAGTACCATGTGGAGCCGCATCTGGTGCGCGGGCTGGATTACTACACCCGTACCGTATTCGAATGGACCACAAACGATCTGGGTTCTCAAAGTACCGTATGCGCCGGCGGGCGCTATGACGGCCTGGTCGCGCAATTGGGGGGCACGGACACCCCCGGGATCGGCTGGGCCATGGGGCAGGAGCGCATCGTCATGCTCCTGGAGAAGCAGAACTTGGAGCTCGCGAGGCAGCGGCCGCAGCTCTATTTGGTGCTGGTTGGGGAACAAGCGCAGATCCCGGGGCTCAAATTGGCGGAGCAATTGCGCGATGCGTGGCCGGATTTAGGCCTGCAGATCAATCTGGGCGGCGGGAGTTTCAAAACTCAATTCAAGCGCGCCGACAAGAGCGGCGCCGAATTTGCGCTGGTATTGGGGGATGACGAAGCGGCCAGGGGGGTGGTGGCCGTGAAGGCGCTGCGCCGTGAACTGGCGCAAGAGGAATGCCCGATGCAGCGGATCAGTGAACGTATAGGCATCTTATTAGGTCTTAAGAGGGGCGGGGAGCGGAATCATGGCTGAAGAATTTTTGACCGACGACGAACAACTGGAAGCCGTCAAGCGCGCTTTTACTGAATATGCTCCCTGGATATTGGGCGGCATCGTGCTCGGCGTGGGCGGGTGGTTCGGCTATCAGCGCTACCAGTCGCACAAAAACGAGGTTGCGTTGCGAGCCGCGGACCAGTTCAGTCAAATGACGGTCGCGCTGCAATTGAACGATTCAAAGAAATCCCTGCAGATCGCCGACGGGCTCATCAAGGATTTTCCCAATTCGCCATATGCCGATCAGGCGCAATTGACGATCGCCCGCATCGATGTGGAGAGCGGTAAATCCGCCGATGCCGCGGTGCCGCTGACTCAAGTGATGAACAACTCGAAAGATACTGAGCTGCGGCAAATCGCACGCCTGCGGCTCGCGCGGGTGTTGATCGATCAGGGCAAGCCTGACGATGCGATCAAGACGCTCGCTGCGGGTACGCCCGGCAGCTTCGCGGGGCGCTACCACGAAGTGCATGGCGACGCGCTGCACGCGAAGAAGGACATTCCCGGTGCCATTGCGGAATACAACGCGGCTTTGGGCGCGAGCGAAGGAGGCGTGGATGCCGCACGGCTGCAGCTGAAACTTGCCGATCTTGCCTCGAACGAAAAGGCCGACCTTGCCTCGAACGAGAAGGCTAAACCCTGATGCGCTTATTGCTTCCCCTGAGTTTTGCGGCGTTGCTCATCGCTGCCGGCTGCAGCAAAGACAAAGACGTCGAGCCGCCGGCGGCGTTGGTCAAGGATTTCAAATCAACCTTGCCGGTTAAGAAACTTTGGAGCGAAGGCGTCGGCGGCGGCAAGAAGCAGATCAAGCTGCGACTGGGCTTGGGGCCGGCGATCGACAACGGTCTGGTGTTCGCAGCCAGCCACAAGGGCGAGATGCTTGCGGTAGCCCTCGATACGGGCCGCAACGTATGGGTCAAAAAGCTCAAGATGCCGATCTCCGCAGGTCCGGCGGCCGGATTCGGCATTGTGGTGGCCGGCAGCAGCAAGGGAGCGGTCATTGCGTTGGATGGCGCCACCGGCCGTCAGTTGTGGCGCTCGCAGATCAATTCGGAACTCCTGTCATCTCCGGCCGTCAGCGAGAAGGTCGTGGTGATACGCTCGGTCGACGGCCGACTGCATGGCCTGGACACGCACAGCGGCAAGTCCCTGTGGTCCGTTGAGCAACAAGTGCCGCGCTTGAGTCTGCGTGGTACGGCGATACCTGTTGTCGCCAAAGAGGCGGCGATCAGCGGTTTCGACAACGGCAAGGTGATGGCGGTGTCGCTGATCACCGGGGACACGATTTGGGACACGGCATTGGCGTCTCCGCACGGCCGCACGGAACTCGATCGGCTGGTCGATATCGATTCGGCCGTACGCGTGGTGGGCGAGAACGTTTTCGCCGCCGGTTTTCAGGGGCGCACGGCGATGCTGGCGCTCGATTCGGGACAGCTTTGGTGGTCGCACGATATGTCGAGCTATCGTGGGCTGGCGGTCGATGCCGACAATTTATATGTCACCCAATCCGACGGAATCGTGGTGGCCTTGCGCCAGCGCGACGGCGCCGAACTGTGGCGCAATGATAAGCTCAAGCGCCGCGGATTGAGCACTCCCATCGTAACCGGCACCGCCATCGCCATCGCAGACTTCCAGGGTTACATACACTGGCTGGACAAGAGCAGCGGTGTACTGGTGGCCAGGCAACGGGTCGCAAAGCAACGGGTTTCCAATCCGCCGGCGGGCGCGGACGACACCATCGTCGTGTTGACCGATGGCGGCACCCTGGCGGCGTACCGAGCCACCCCTCGAGCTTCCAGCCCGCTTCCCGCACCTGCGGTAACGCCGGCCGCGGGTGAAGCTTCACCCCTGATCGAGTCGCCTGCGCCGTCCGCCACCGAGACCGTGCCTCCCGCCGCGCCTCCGCCTCCCGCGCCTCCTCCTTCGCCCTAGGAAGCGGTCATGCTGCCGGTAGTCGCGTTGATCGGTCGCCCGAATGTGGGCAAATCGACCCTGTTCAATGCCATGACCGGGACGCGCGATGCGCTGGTTGCGGATTTGCCGGGCCTGACGCGCGACCGGCAATACGGATTCGCACGACGCACGGAAGTGCCGTGCATCGTCGTGGACACGGGGGGCCTCGTCGAGAACGCTGATGTGATCGAAAGCTTGATGATCGCGCAGACGGAACGCGCGATCAGCGAGGCCGATCGGCTCGTCGTGCTGGTGGACGGCCGTGCCGGCGTGACGCCCCAGGACCAGTTCGTGGCGCAGCTGGCTCGCCGCAGCGGCAAGCCGTTGTTCTTGGCGGTCAATAAGACTGAGGGCTTCGATCAGGATATCGCGGTGGCTGATTTTCACCAATTGGGATTGGGCGAGCCGCTGCCGATTTCGGCCGCCCATGACCAGGGTGTGATCTCGCTGCTCGAGACGGTCCTCTCAGGCCTCACGCCGGACCCTCAAGACGGTCCGGAAATGCAGGGCATCAAGGTCGCGGTCATCGGCCGCCCGAATGTGGGCAAGAGCACCTTGATCAATCGCTTGCTGGGCGAGAATCGCATGGTGGCCTTTGATCAGCCCGGCACCACGCGCGATGCCGTGCTCGTGCCCTTCGAACGCGACGGCGAACGCTATACCTTGATTGATACCGCCGGCGTGCGGCGCCGCTCGCGCGTCGAGGAAGCGGTCGAGAAGTTCAGCGTCATCAAGACATTGCAGGCCATCGAATCCGCGCACGTGGTGGTCGTTGTGATGGACGCGCACGATACCGTTGCGGAGCAGGACGCGAGCCTTCTGGGAACGGTGATCGAGCAAGGCCGCGCGCTGGTTCTTGCGGTCAACAAATGGGACAACATCCCTACGGAACAGCGGGATCTGATTCGCCAGCAAATCGAACAGCGGCTGCAATTCGCCGATTTCGCGCCGCTTCATTTCATCTCCGCGCGCCATGGCAGCGGCGTCGGTGAGCTGTTTGCCACGGTACGCCAGGTGTATGCGGCGGCCATGCGCGATATGAGCACGCCGGAACTGACGCGCGTGCTGGAAGCGGCCATCGAAAGCCACCAGCCGCCGCTGGTCAGCGGGCGCCGCATCAAGCTTCGCTACGCGCATCAGGGTGGCCGCAATCCGCCCGTCGTGATCATTCACGGCAACCAGACCGATCATGTGCCGGATGCCTACCGGCGCTACCTGGTCAATGTGTATCGCAAGGCCTTCGACCTGATGGGTACTCCGGTCAGAGTGGCCTTTCGGGGCGATGAGAATCCCTTTGCCGGCAAGCGCAATCCCCTGACGCCCCGGCAGGTGCGTAAACGCAAACGGTTGATCCAGCGCAATAAGCGGTAAGATCGGGCTGCGGTACCACGAGAGGATGGTCCCTTGCGGCAGTTCTTCAATACCACAGCCTTCCGAATCTTAAGCGTCGCCGCGTTGCTGTTGGGCGTGTACGCGATTGTGGGATTTTTCGCAGCTCCACGGCTTTTGCGCAACGCGCTGCTGGACGAGATTCCGAAAACCCTGGCGGGCGTCAAACCGGCGGTGGGCGACATTCGGATCAACCCGTTCTTGTTCCAGGTCGAAATCAAGGATTTTTCTCTGACGGGGGCCAATGACACGAAGCTCGCAGGGTTCGCACGCCTTTTTGTCGATTTCGATCTGTCCTCCATCTGGCATCGCGCCTACACCTTCGGCCATATCGATATTGCATCGCCATTTGCAAACGCCGTCATATTCAAGGACGGCAGCTTGAATCTGTCGCAGCTGAGCCCGACGTCTGCGAAAAAGCCCAAACCCGATCCCAAGAATGCCAACCCCATACCGGCGCTGCGTATCGGCTCCTTCAAGGTTACTCAAGGATTTCTCTCGTTCGATGATCGCCGGCGGCCGTCCGATTTTGCCACGCGGCTGGAACCGATCAATTTTGAACTGCAGAACTTCAGCACGGGCGTGCAGGGTGGACGCTTTACCTTCACGGGTGCTTCGAAACTTGGCGAACGAATCGAATGGCATGGACATCTTTCGGTGCAGCCGATCGAGTCCGACGGTGAATTTCAAATCGCCGGACTGCAGGCGCACACGATTTGGGAATACCTGGAGGATCGGCTGAGCTTCCTGGTCAATTCCGGCAAGATTGATTTGAACGCCACTTATAAGTTTTCTTTGCAAGATGACGTCGACTTGAAGGTCGACGTGGCGAAGGTCGCGCTGACTGATCTTGCCGTCAGGCCTAAGAATTCAGATATCGATTGGATAACTGTGCCTGAAATGATTTTGAGCGGCACCACGCTCGACCTCAAGGCGCGGCAGGCCCATAGCGATTCGCTATCCCTCAAGGACGTGCACCTCGTGACCTGGCTGGAGCCGGACGGATCCTTCAATTTGCTCAAACTCGCGGCGACACCTGCGCCATCGGCAACGGCAGGGGCTGACTCGCCGGCGTCGCCCCCGCCGCCGCCGCTCTCGCCGGCACCATCGCCGCCGCCGCCCGTGCCGACACTCGCGACGCCGCCAGCCGCCGCAGGCGCACCGCCGCCTCGCCCTTGGCAATATGATTTGCGCGAGTTTGCCCTGCGCGATGCCCGTATCTCAGCCGAGGATCGACGCACCAAGCCGGCCGCGAAAGTACTGCTTGCGCCCCTGTCCATCAAGGTACTCGGCGCCAATCTGGATCTTGCGAGAGCTTTGAACGTCGCGCTGGATACGAAAATCAACGACGCAGGCTCCTTGAGCGTGATGGGAGCGGTCACCCCGCAACCCCTGGCGGCGAATCTGAACTTGAAGCTGGCCGGCATCGAACTTGCGGCGCTTCAACCCTATATTGCGCAATACACTTCGATGACTCTGATGGCCGGAGCATTGAGCGGCGATGCCAAATTCAGCTACGGTCGGAATCAACCCGCATGGCAATTCGGCGGAAACTTGAGCGTCGAGAATTTGCACACCGTCGACAACGCGTTGCACGACGATTTCATCAATTGGGATCGCTTGGATATTCAGGGGCTGGGTTTCCAGCACCAGCCTGATCGTCTGGATATCGATCAGGTTACGGCCCGAAAGCTGTACGCGCGCGTCATCATCGAACCCGATGAATCCATCAACGTGAAGCGCGTGTTGGCCGGCCCAGGCGCCACGGTGGTCGCACCGAGTGGAAATACCGCACCGCCCGTCTCTGCCACTGCCGCGCCCGCACCGGCGGCACCGCTGCCGCGCGCGGGCAAGAAACCCACGCCCGCGCGCGGCGCAGCTTCGGTGGCTGCAACCCCCGCAGCAACCACGCCGAACGCGGCGCCGGCCATGCCGATGTCCATCAAGAAAATCGTTCTCAAGGCCGGCCAAGCCAATTTTGCCGACCTGTCGGTGATGCCCAACTTTGCCACCGGTATTCAGAATCTGGAGGGAACCGTGTTGGGTCTTTCCTCGAAAGCCGACTCCCGTGCGCAGGTCGATCTTCACGGGTCGGTGGATGCTTTTGCACCCGTGTCCATTACCGGGGAAGTCAACGTGCTGGGTCCGACCCTTTACACCGATCTGGCGATGAGCTTTCGCAATATCGAGCTGAGCACCTTCAACCCTTACTCCGGAAAATTCGCAGGCTACAACATCAGCAAGGGCAAGCTGACCACGGAGCTTCACTACAAAGTCCAGGGCCGCAAGCTTGACGCCCAACATCACATCATCGTCGAGCAGCTGGAGTTCGGGGACAAGACTGAGAGCAAGGACGCCGTATCTCTCCCGGTCAAGCTGGCCGTGGCGCTCCTCAAAGACCGCGACGGGGTGATCGACCTCAATCTTCCCGTCACCGGTTCGTTGGACGATCCCCAATTCAAATTGGCCCCGATCATCTGGAAAGTCTTCGTCCATATTCTGGAAAAAGCAGTCACCGCACCTTTCGCGCTGCTGGGATCACTGTTCGGGGGCGGCCCAGATCTGCAGTTCGTCGATTTTGAGCCCGGCGCCGCTGATCTGGATCCCGTCGCCATCGAGAAGGCCCAGACTCTGGTCAAGGCCCTCGGTGAGCGGCCGCAGCTGAAAATGGAAATCCCCATCGCGGTGGTCGACGCGCTCGATCGCCCAACGCTGATCGAGCAGAAGTTGCAGGCACAGATCCGGTCCCAAGCGGGGAGCGCCCGCAAGAAAGCGCCCGGCGCCACGACCGATTTTGCGCAATTGGACTTGTCAGCACAGCTCGAGCTGCTGACGCAGGTTTATGCCAAGAATTTCGGCGCCGAGCCGAAGTTCCCCGAGTCGATCGCAGCCATCAAGACAAAACCGGAAATGACCGCGGCGAAAATCGATTTCCTGAGCCGCGAATTGCGTCAGCGCATAACGGTCAGCGAAGCTGAGTTGACCGCTTTGGGGCAACAGCGCGCCCTGAACCTGCAGCAAGCCCTGTTGACCGGTACGCAAATCGATCCGGGCCGGGTGTTTTTGGCGGCCAACGACAAGGCCAAGAACGAGGACGGACGCATCCGATTGGAATTGTCGCTGCGATGACAGCGGCGCGCTCCGCACCGTATTGATGCGCTGGGGCAATGCGCGACGCCCCCGATCGGTGCATAAACGCGGCTTGTCGCGGGGCGCCCGAGCTTAAGCTGCTGATCGCATTCAAGACTTCAAGACTGGCACAAGCGGTGCTTCCCGCCCAGCAGTCGAAGCTGCCGAGGATGCCGTGGAATGAAGCTCGTTACAGCGATAATCAAACCTTTCAAGCTCGAAGAGGTTCGAAAAGCGGTCAGCGACATTGGCGTTCAGGGGGTCACGGTTACAGAAGTTCGAGGCTTCGGCAGGCAGCGTGGTCACACTGAGATCTATCGCGGCGCTGAGTATGCTATTGAGTTTGTACCGAAGACAAAAATAGAAATCGCCGTTGATAATGCGCTCCTCGATCTGGTGATCGAAGCGATCATCAAGTCGGCCAGAACGGGCAAAGTAGGGGATGGGAAAATCTTTGTCTTTGAGCTTACGCAGGTCGTGCGCATCCGGACGGGCGAGCGCGACGCGAGCGCAATTTAGACCACAGGTGACATGATGAAAAAACTGCCGATTCTGGCTTTTCTTGCGGTATTGACGCTGGCGGTGCCTGCTGCGTGGGGCGATAGCGGGCCGACAGAACCGACCCTGGTCGGCGTGGACAAGATCAGCGCCGGGGATACCGCCTGG
Organism: Pseudomonadota bacterium; assembly: GCA_030775865.1. Taxonomy (GTDB): domain Bacteria; phylum Pseudomonadota; class Gammaproteobacteria; order Steroidobacterales; family Steroidobacteraceae; genus Bog-1198. The sequence goes on from JALYIH010000037.1 coordinate 46,444, forward strand.
ATGCTGACGTCCACGGCACTCGTTCTGATGATGTCGATACCCGGCCTGGCGCTGTTCTACGGCGGCATGGTGCGCAAGAAAAATGTACTCGCGACACTGATGCAAACCTTCGCGATCGTCTGCGTCGTGACCATCTTGTGGTGGCTGGTCGGCTACTCGTTGGCGTTCACACCCGGCAGCAAGTTCCTGGGCGGGTTCAGCCGCGCTCTATTCAATGGCATGACATTCATAAATGCGCCAGTCAACAAACTGTCGGTTTCGCATTTGGCACTGACCATTCCAGAAACCGTGTATGCGATGTTCCAGCTCACTTTCGCCGCCATTACCCCGGCACTGATCTGCGGCGCATTTGCCGATCGCATGAAATTCTCCGCGATGTTGGTATTCATGGGGGCTTGGTCTTTGTTGGTGTATGCGCCCATTGCGCACATGGTTTGGGAGCCTACGGGGTGGCTGAACGCCGCGGGGGTTCTGGACTACGCCGGCGGCACCGTCGTGCATATCAATGCAGGCATGGCGGGCCTCGCCAGTTGCTTCGTGCTGGGCAAGCGCTTGGGCTACGGTCGAGAAGCCATGGCTCCGCACAACCTGACGTTGACGCTCATCGGCGCATCGCTTTTGTGGGTGGGCTGGTTTGGGTTCAATGCCGGTTCGGCCGGGGCTGCCGATGGGCGCGCCGGCCTGGCGATGCTGGCAACGCAGCTGGCCACGGCAATGGCCGCCCTGGGCTGGATGTTTACCGAGTGGATCACGAAGGGCAAGCCGAGCGTCCTTGGGATTGCGTCGGGCGCGGTTGCAGGACTGGTTGCCATCACCCCTGCATCCGGGTTCGTCGGACCGACTCCCGCGGTGATTATCGGCCTGATCGCGGGGGTCGTTTGCTTCTTCGCCGCGACTTCGCTCAAACATGCGCTGAAATATGACGACTCGCTCGATGCGTTCGGCGTTCACGGCGTCGGCGGCATCATCGGCGCGTTGCTTACCGGCGTCTTCGTCAGCAAGGAAATCAGCGGGGTGGACGGGTCGTTGTGGATTCAGCTCAAAGGTGTCGCGGTGACCGTTGCCTATGGTTTTGTGGCGAGTTTCGTCATCCTCAAGGTCATCGACATGAGCATTGGTCTGCGCGTGACGGAGGAACAAGAACGCGAAGGCCTGGATATTTCCTTGCACGGGGAGAGCATCGAGTAAGCGGCGAGAACTTCGAGTAAGCGGCGAAAGCATCGACAATCGCCGCAGCCGCCGGATGGGCGTAAACTGGTCCCGCAACAAGGAGCGCCGGTTTGCCCATCCTCGACATTGCCTTGATCGCGCTGATTGTCATTGCATTGTCCGGCCTGCGTGTCGCGCAAGAGTACGAGCGCGGCGTGGTGTTCAGGCTGGGCCGCTACAACGGACTGCGCGGACCCGGCTTGTACTGGATCATTCCCTTGGGCGTCGAGCGTTCGGTGCGGGTGGATATCCGCACGCGTACAGTCTCTGCCGAGCAGCAGGAAACCATCACCCGCGACAGCGTGACCATCAAGGTCAATGTCATCATTGTCGCTCTCCCGGGTCAAACAGCAACCCCCTACGTCGTACTCATCAAAGACATCCTCGACCACTTTGCACGGAGGCCCCACCAACCAGATCGGATCATCGGTGATGTAAGATCGCTTCCGCACCGGTGCCGATGCGCGGTTTTCGCGCGAGGATCGCGCCCGGGCGGGGGAACGGCGCGCAAAGGGGCCAGGGTCGCGCAACATCACCCCGCCAAGTGAAGTCATATGGGGATTTGCTGGGACAAACGCTACATTGGCGATCAAACGGTCGATGTAGTTATCAACGCGGTAGCGGCGGCGCGCCTGAATAAGAAGGCGGAGATATTGAGCAGCCTTCAGATATCGGAAATGAAAAGATATGGAATGTCCGACGGAGTTCGCGACGCCGTGGAGTACGACAGCCTGTTAACACTTCAGGTTGGTGTGAGCGCTTTGCAGCAAGGGACCGCGGAAAAGCTGAATTTGGCCTCAGATGCAGTAGATACCATCCATAAGAAAATCTCGCAGTAGGCTCTTGCTCAACCGGAGCAGTTCGGCTACCTATTTCACCGGCTTTACGCGCTTATGCATTTGCTCTTGTTCAATCGGCAACGGAGCCTTAATAGCGTCGTTGCGGCAGCCGCCATCTCGTAGGGCGTGACAAAGCAATCGTTCCGCGGGAAGCTGGTGCATACTCAATCTTCGCTGAGAATCACAATCGCTCTGGGCTACAAAATGTCTTCTGGTATCGATCTAACGCGCCGCGTCGCCGCAGCTACCTTGCTGGCACCATCGCATCCGGTATAAGCGCACCGCGCACAGCCACATCGGCGCAATCTACGGTTACGGCGGATTGCAATCAGCCCACACCAGAGCCCATACATTGGGTCGATCTACCGAGCGCTTACGCATTTCAGGCGCTCCCCATCAAAGGTGGTTGCTGGATTTTCGTCTCGCTTGCGACAGGGAAGGGCGAGGCAAGTGGTTCGGACCCGGCTGGTAAAATTGCGATACTCGCGAGAAATGCAGGCCGATCCTCGCTCCGCAGAGTTGTTCATGTTGGTGGCAACCCCAACGGCATGGTACTCACGCACGATGGCACGATGTTGGTCCTTGCGGACGGCAATCGTCTAGGGTTTCTGGATACTGCTCGGCTGGTTTCCGGACACGGACACCCCGTTCTGGGATATTGGAACGACGGCACAGAGGCGCCCGGCCGAACGTATGTCACTGTGACCTCGGACGACACATATCTCTTCGTTAGCGACGAGAACGTCGGGACCATAACCGTTATCAATCTTGCGAAGGCCAAAGCTTCGCATTTCGCAGCAAAGACACTCGTTGGCCGAATACCCGTGGGGAATGGCCCGGCCGCAGTGACTCTCTCCCGAGACGAGAAGTACCTGTTCAGCACCAGTCTTTTTATGGACCCCTCCGCTGACTGGCCGCCGGAATGCCAGCCGGAGTCATCGACCTCAGGCAGCTGCCAATAGCTCGCGAACGAGTAGATAACGTTAGAGGCGAACGCATCGCCAATGGTTTGAATGGCTTCGACCGCCTGATGGCGACTTAAGCAGATTGGAACGGGTTAGCGTGTCGTTGCGTCGGGAATTCCGTGGTCAGCGCGCGCTCTCACCAAATAGGTGAAACGGTCTCGATTCGCATGATCGGAGTTGGACCGGGGGCGCCACCACCGTTCCTGTTGGAAAAATGTAACCTATCTGCGAAACCTTGTGCCTGCGGGTCTATCGACACAGTGATCGTGCCCGCGGCGCCGCCGGCGCCCGAGTGTCCATCCCATCCATTTCGACCATCATGACCGGATAGACCGGGAGGAGAGCCGACTCCGCCCGAGCCACCTCGGCCGCCGCGCCCACCGGACCCACCAGCACCACCGGCACCGCCGTTCGCATCCACAGTCAACGTGCCTCCATTGGGACTTACGAGAAAAAGCTGCTCGTGTGTGCTACTCGCGGCGCGCACTTGCAGCAGCGGTGGAACGCCGGCCTTCAACGTGACCCAAACATGGACGTTCTCTCCGGATTGACCCGGTTGCCCGTCATTACCGTCGCCACCGTTCGATCCGTCTGTTCCATTTCCTCCTGCCGATGGGCTGGTCAAATCAATAGACCCATTGGATCCTGCGCTGCCGTCAAGGCCATTCATTCCATCGAACCCTTTCGATCCGGCACTGCCCGAAAAATGCGCAGCGAAGGCGGCGTCATAACGTACCGGGATATCAAGTTCGGTACAGATATCCGGGTGCCCGATTGCGGTAATCCGAACACGCGGTATGACGGTCTCGCTGATGCGTGGATCCGCCGGCAACGAGACGATGCCCTTCTTGTTTACCGTCGCTACAGTCGCGTCGAACGTGAAGCTATCAAAGAGAACCTTCCCGTCTCCCGGTCCGACGGTGATCCATTGCTTGCCGTCGGTGGTCGTGGCGGTAATCACGAGCCGCCCCGATTTTCCTGGACTCAATCCGGGCTCGGGAGACAGCGACGCGGACAAAGCCGTTACGGGAAGTTTGTCGAGCCGTGTCCTCATACCCAGGGCCACCTCGATAGACCCACAGCCTACGAGCGACAACAGTGCGACGACGACCAGACCGGCGCCGCCGACGTGGAGCGGACGTCCGGCTGAATGCGAACGGCCACGGACCGCGACTTCTGCTCTCAGCCGAGAGTTGATCCAGTTCATGATCCAGGTCCCTCTAACAGTTCCATGTCGGTTAAGTATGAAATTAACGCGATTGTCGATGATTCCAACGCAAAGATGCGTTATGGGCACGTGAATCTATGTGAGGATGATCGACGGCAACTGGTCGCCAGCCGGCCGTGACCCGGCCGCCTAGTCATGAAAGGATATGTGCCAATGCGAATCGATCGGCTTGAACATGTGCAACTGGCTATGCCTGCTGGCGGTGAGGCGCTTGCACGAGCGTTCTACAGCGACGTTCTCGGGACATACCTGGCGCCGACGATCGTGCCGAGTGCTTAAGTAGGAAGATCTGTAAGGTGTCCCTACATGAAGAAGATCGGCAGCCGTGTTCGCCTCGGGCTGGCCATTCGCGCACAGCGGGAGTCGCAGGGCTACAGCCAGGAAAGCTATGCGGATAAGATCCGCATGCACCGAACCTACTACAGCGCCATCGAACGAGGGGAACAAAACATTACCCTCGATACCTTGGAAACTGTTTGTAAGGGACTTGGCGTGCGCATGTGGGAAGTCATGAGGGATGCCGGGGATTGACGCTCTCGTATAGAATTCGATTCATGTCTGACACCGATCGCCAGCAGATACTCGATACGGCCCTGCCCTCCTCGCCACGTTTCCGAACGCCTGGGCTATTTACGTGTACGGCAGCTTCGCTCGGGGCGACCAATCACCCCAAAGCGATATCGATCTCGCGCTGTTGCTCCCGCCGGATGAAAAAATCGACGACTTGTTGAGCATCATCAGTGATGTCTCGACACGCGTTCACCGTGAAGTCGGCCTAGTCGATCTTCGCAAAGTGAGCGACGTGCTACGCCGCGAGGTGCTGGGGGAGGGCCAGACCCTGTATGTCTCGCAACCAGACCGAGTCCTGGAATGGGAAGGCACCGCGATAAGCCGCTATCAGAGCTACCGCGAAGAAGTAAGCGACCTGCTGAAAGACTTTCAAAGCACCGGCATTGGGTACGGTCAGTGACCGACGTCGGCGCACAGAAAATAACCTCACTGCCGCGCTGGTCGCCCGCGCGCGCGAGGCATATGCCGCAGCCGGCACCGAAATCCGGACTAACCATAACCTACAGGATGCGGCAATCCTCAACGTCATTCGCGCCTGCGATGTAGCCATTGATCTTGCCAACATAGCGATCCGCAAGCGCCATCTCGGCATCCCGAACGAGAGTTGTGACTCATTCGCCATCCTAGTCCGCGAAGGCCTTATTGCGCCTGACTTGGTGACCGCCTGAAGCGAATGGTTGGCTTCCGCAACCTCGCTGTCCACCAATACCGAGAACTCGACTTCGATATCCTTGATGCGGTCATCCGGAAGAATCTCGACGAATTTTTGAGCTTCGCCCAAGCCGTGCGGCCAGAGTTGTAAACGGGGTTGGTCTTCGCCTAGTCGAGCCGTTCGGGCGAACCACGCCCAGCCCGCACCGTTCGGCTGCTCGTGGGGCGCAATGGTCATGGTGGGATTCTATCGGCTGAGAACGATGTGGGTGGCATGTTCGGTGGCTTGATGTTCGGTGACGCGATAACCGAGCGCCGGCAGGTCGATCCCGGCGAGCATCGCTTCGCCTTGCCCGAGCACGACCGGCGACAGGGCGAAATGCAGCTCGTCGATTACACCTGCGCGAAGATATCGACGCACCGTTTCGACGCCACCGCCGATCTTGACGTCGCGACCATCGGCCGCGAGTCTCGCCTGATCCAAATGCCGCCTCGATACCTTCGGTCACAAAGATGAAGGTGGTACCGCCCTCCATCTTGATCGGATCACGCGGGTGGTGCGTCAGAACGAAGGTCGGCGCGTGGTAGGGCGGATTGTCGCCTCACCAGCCCCTCCAGCCTTCGTCCGGCCAGGGACCGCGGATCGGCCCGAACATATTGCGGCCGAGGATGAAGGCGCCGAATCCATCCATCGAACGGTGTGCAAAGTCCTCGTCAACAGCGTCCGAGCCGCCGCCCTCACCAGTCATTGCGCGGAAGGTGCGCGTCCCGAAGAACCACTGCGTCACCCGCCCCAGCCAACGCTCCAAAAGATCCGTCTGCTCAATGTAGCCTCTGTGTCGCAGGCGTTCAACACCGGTCCGCAGCTCACCCACGGTGACCACCGACAAATACCGTCGTGAGCCTTCTCGCCCTTACTGACATTCGATCGTTTTGGAGGGCCGGCGACACATCCCGTGTCGGCGCTCGCCACTGTGTTGCACACCCAAGGGCAGGAAACCTCACATCATGGATGCCCTCAGTCTAGCTCGAGCCCCGAGTCCTTCTCGCAGGGATGACCCAGCACATTCTCCAGCGAGCGAACGGTTTGTACGCCATATCGGGCTGCCAGCTTCCGCAAGAGGTTCAAATCGACAGGCTCGAGAGCGACTTCCAGAGCGATTTTCGCGTCCGCGATGTCTTGAGGGCCACCCGCAAACAACTTCATAGCGACGAAGTCTTCGAGACTAACGAATTTCAGGGGTTCTCCATCAAAGGCTACTTCGATGGATCTTGAAAAGGCCGCGGCATCGAAACCGCGTATGCCGACTAACAGGTCAACCTGATTGTCGAAGCCATCTTGTAGCGTGAGTACTGCTCCGATTGGATCCTCGGAATCGCCGCTTCGAAGCTCCGTGCGGAAGCCTGCGCGGCGAAAGGACAGTTCGAGTCCAGAAAGGGCAGGCACGCCGATCGAAAGTAGGGCGTCAGCGTCTCGGCTGGCGCGGATCACTCCGTACACCGACGCCGCCATCGCTCCGACAACTGCGTAGTCGACTTTCTCTTTACTGAGAACCTGAACGACGTCCAGTAGCAGTAGCGTCGACTCCCCGCTCGCGCTGGTCCGCATCAGCCGGCGACTCGTGTCTTTGCACGCACACGTTTGCCAGCCTCGGCCAGCTCGGTCACGAGCTTGCTGTGCCTAACGAAGGTGCGCAGCCGCTCTTCGCGCGTTTGGCGCTTTGCTGCCTCGACGAGGGTCTTGCGGCTGTGGTCGGCGAGTTTGGATTCCATCGTACCGCCATTGTACATCGCAGACCTAGAAGCTCATATGAACACAAATCAACGAACTGTTCACCTCATCTACGGACCAATCGCGGCGGGGAAAATCAACCTATGCCCGAAAGCCGGCCACAGAAGTCAACGGCGTTCGGTTCGCGCCGTTGCACAAGACGCGACCGACTTGGTTTTGGAGGTCGCCGAGAAGGACGAGGCGCTGCTGGCGAAGGTGGTGGACTTGATAGAGCGTCCGGACGAGGCTGCGCAACTGCCGCTCGATGTCCGCGGCACCGAGTTCCAGATGACCGTGTGGGACGCACTGCAGACGGTGCCGCCGGGCAGCACGGTGACTTACGCATCGTTGGCCGAACAGATCGGCGCGCCGCACGAGGAAAGCGCAGTGGCGAAGGCCTGCGCCCTCAATCCCTTGGCCGTCGCCATTCCTTGTCACCGCGCGGTGCGAGACGAGGGCGAGTTGGCGGGCTACCGCTGGGGTGTCGAGCGCAAGCGCGCGCCGCTCGAACGCGAGGCCGGTGTTGCTTGACTTAGGATCGCGCATGTTGTGATACTTCACTATATAGTGAAGTATCAAGGGGCGATTTATGCGATCGAGCAGTGCGGCGTTCGGTTTGGCGTGGGCAGCGGTTGCCCTGATCTGCGCGGTGGGCTCGGCGGCCGCGCAGGCTGCGAAAGCCCGTTATCCGATCATGGCGCCCGTGGAACACTATCGGGTGGCGAGTCCGGCTGATGAGATTGCACTGGCGCGCCGCGCCGCGCCGGCGTCGATTGCCGATGCGGCCGATGTCTTGACGCTCGGCAGTCAGGGTTATGAAACAGCAGTCAAGGGGCGGAACGGCTTCGTCTGTCTCGTCTGGCGCTCTTGGACAGCGGGATTTGACGACGCGGAGTTTTGGAATCCCAAATTGCGGGCGCCGATTTGCCTCAATCCCGCTGCGGCTCGCAGCGCCCTTCCTGCCTTTCTCGAACGAACCCGCTGGGCTCTGGCAGGCCTATCCAAGGCCGAGATGGTAAGCCGCACCCAGGCAACCATTGCAGCGAATGCCTACATAGCACCAGCGCCCGGCGCGATGGCCTATATGATGTCGAAGCGAGGCTACCTGGGCGATGCGGTCGGCCACTGGCATCCGCACCTGAGGTTCTTTCTCTCCCATACGGATGGCAAAGACTGGGGCGCGGAACTCAGCGGTTCCCCAGTGTGTTTGTGGGGCAGGGCAATCCTGAGCCCGTCACGACCTTCTCCGTACCTGTGACGTTGTGCTCCGACGGAACGCCTTCCACGATGGACAAATAGCCCCGCTGCCGGTCATGCCGGACGAGCCGGTCACGCCGGGTACAGGGCTTGCAGTTTATCGAGCGCGCCCGTCCAGCCTGCTTCGTGACTGCTGCGCGATTCTTCGTAGCGCAATTGTGCATGGGTGAAGGTGATCTCGGTGCCCTCGGGGATGGCCCGAAGGGTAATTTCGACCCGCGATTCACCGGGATCCTCCACGCCGCCCTTCCAGCGCCAGCTCATGACCAGGTGCTGCGGTGGGACGATTTCCAGGAATTCGCCGCTGCTTTCGTGCTCCGTGCCATCGAGCATGCGAAAGCGCACGCGGTAGCGTGCCGCCGACGCGCGGATCGGATTCCGACAGGAGCACAGGCCCCGCGTCCGGCCCCCACCAATGCGCGATGCCCTCGGCCGTGGTGACCGCGTCAAAGACAATTGCCGGGCGGGCACGGATCCGGCGCACCAGCGTAAGACGAGTCACCGTCCCTTTCTCCGCGCCTCTATTTCCCTGGCTTCGGCGAAGGCGGTTAGCCCGTCGAGCCTCTCGGACCAGAAGCGCTCGTAGCGGCGCAGCCACGCCACCGCCTCGCGCATGGGCTGCGGCCGCAGCCGCACCGTCACCGTGCGGCCGGATTTTGAGCGGGTGACAAGGCCGGCTTCATCGAGCACATCGAGATGCTTCATCACGGCCGGTAGTTTTATCGCGAAGGGCTCGGCGAGCTCGCTGATGGACGCGCCATCCTTGCGTTCGAGCTGTGCCAGGATGGCGCGCCGCGTTGGATCGACGAGCGCCGCGAAGGTGCGGTCGAGACGTTCTTGATAGTTCACCATATAGCAAAATATTTACCGGGTGCCGCGGGATTGTCAACGGCCGCGCCGCTAGGCCTGTGCGTGCGCCGAATGCCCTTGCGGCGCTTGCTCAAGAACGGTAGGCTGCCAATTAGTATGACTATTAATATCGCCATCGTCGGCCTTGGCAAAATCGCGCGAGATCAGCATCTGCCTGCGCTTGCGGCCAATGACGCTTTTCGCCTGGTGGCGATTGCCAGTCCCCACAACACGCTCGATGGCCTGCCGTGCTACCCGAGTTTGCAGCAATTGCTCGAGGCTCAATCCGGCATCGACGCCATTGCACTGTGCACGACACCGCAGGTTCGCTATGACGCCGCGCTGTATGCGCTGCGGCACGGTTGTCATGTGCTGTTGGAAAAGCCGCCCGGCGTCACGGTCAGCGAGGTGCTGTCGCTGGCCGACGTTGCACGCGAGAACCAGCTGACACTATTCGCGTCCTGGCATTCTCGTCACGCGCGTGCGGTGGAGCCGGCTCGGCGGTGGCTGGCCGACCGGCGGATCCTCGGCGTCACCATCAATTGGAAAGAGGACGTGCGTGTCTGGCACCCGGGCCAGAAGTGGATCTGGGAGGCGGGCGGTCTCGGGGTGTTCGACCCGGGGATCAATGCGCTGTCCATCTTGACCCGCATCATTCCCGGATCGATTCTTTTGAAGGACGCGGAACTCGCGTTCCCGGCGAATTGCGCGACGCCCATTGCCGCGCAACTGCACCTTCAATGCGCGGATGGGGCGCTGGTGAGAGTCAATTTGGATTTCCTGCAGACCGGGCTTCAGACCTGGGACATCGAGGTTGAAACGGATGCGGGCCGTTTGACTCTGTCCCTGGGAGGCACACGATTGTTCGCGGATGCGAAGCCGGTGGGCATTGCGCCGAGCGAGGAATACCCCAATCTCTATGAGCACTTCGCCGGCCTGGTCCGAGAGCACCGCATCGACGTGGACGTCGCGCCGCTGCAATTGGTGGCCGACGCCTTTTTGTGCGGCCGGCGCGTCGAGGTGGCGCCATTTATCGAGTAATGCGCCGCCGGCTCGGCGCGATGATCGCCAGCTTTGGGCTGGGTGTTGCATGCGCCGCGGAGTCTCCGCCCCATCTGGCCCGGGCAAAAATTGCGGCCGAGCACTTCGGCGCCGATGCGCCTTGGTGCGCAACATTCCGTTTCTCGATATCGATGACCCCGCGATCCAGGCGGTTTACTACTATCGCTGGAAGGTGTTCAAGGCCCACGTCCGAGAGATCGGTCCTGAGGGCACCACGGTCCTGGAATTCTTGGACAATGTCCCCTGGGCGCGGCAGCCCTTCACCGATCTGAATGATTCGGCCTCCTTCCACATTCTGGAAGGGCGCTGGCTGCGGGATCCTTCCATCATCGACAGCCTGATCGATCATTTGTATTCGGGCGGAGCCAATGACCGGCATTTCTCCGAATCAATCGCCGCCGCGACCGAAAGCCGCACCCGAGTCACAGGCGATCCGTCCCCGCGGCTGAAGCACCTGGCGGAAATGCGTGCCATCTACGATCAATGGGACGATCACTTCGACCGCGAGCGCGGGCTGTATTGGATCGAACCGTTGCTCGATGCGACCGAATACACCATTGCATCGATTGACGCGTCGGGCGCCGGATTCACGGCGCAGGCGAGCTCCGATCAGAATCACTATGGTTTTACGGGCGGATTCGTGTTCCGGCCCTCCATCAACAGCTACCAGTATGCGAATGCGTTGGCCATAGCGCGCTTCGCGGCCTTAGGCGCCGACCCGGATCTGGCGGCTGACTACACGCGCAAGGCGGCCGAGCTGCGGGCGGCGGTATTGAGTCAGTTATGGAATCCTGCGTTGAATCACTTCGTGGATCGCTATCAGCGTTCGACCGCGCACGTGACCGCGGGTGAGTTCATCCGCGGGCGCGAGCTGGTGGGTTTCGTGCCCTGGGCGTTTGAACTGCCGCCGACAGGCGCGGAGCCGAATGCGCAATACGATCGCGCTTGGACCCATGTACTCGCGTCCATCGAATTCGCGGGCGCTTATCGTTTGCGCACGGTTGAACCCTCCTATCCGCGCTATCTCACGCAGTATCGCTATGACAAGGCTTCTGGTCTGCCTGAATGCCAATAGAATGGACCGTCCTGGCCGTTTCAAACGTCTCAGGTCTTGACGGGCCTCGCGAACTTGCTCGACGACCATCACCCACCGTTCATCGGTGCCGCCGACTACGTGCGATTGCTGCGGCAGTACGCCCGTCAACAGGCGGGTGACGGTGACGAGCCGGACATCCAGGAGGACTACAACCCGGACACCGGTCAGCCGATCGTCGGGCTGCCAAGATCGCACCCCTACGAGCATTCAACCTTCGTCGATCTCATCATCAATGGCTTGATCGGCATACGCCCGCGCAGCGATGACATCCTGGATATCGCGCCGCTCATTCCGATGGCTGGCGGGATATTCCGTCGCAGCAACACCGGCCGCGCATGCCCATCGCCAATGGAGAAAATACCGTCACATTTGCGCCGCTCCGGGCGCAAAACGCCCGGGTGGTGTTTGTTCAGCCGGCGAGCCAGGCCACCATTCGTCTCGTCAAGGTGAAGGTTTTTGCGCCCGACTGACTCAATGCACGAAGGGCCAGCCATCGCTGGTCCATCCCAACAAATTGATGCCGAGCGTCGGGGCTCCCGCGTTGTTGCCGTCGTAGTAGTGATACACCAGCACATCGCCATCGGTGTCGCTGAAAATATCCTGACCTCCGGGGCCGATGACATTGCCGTGCGTGGCCAGCACGATGGTGCCTCCGCCTTGGGTCATGGCAATCCCGCCGCGATCGACATACGGACCCTGGGGAGTGCTCGAGCGTCCCACCACGATGTGATAGGTGCTGTTGACGCCTTGGCAACAGACATCCACCGATGCGAACAGATAGTACATGCCCGCATGCTGATAAACCGTCGAGCCCTCGATGGCCGTGCCGGTGCGTTGCGCCAAGGAGTAGCACGTGGGATTCGCGCCCAGGGGTTTGCCGGTGCTCGGATCCAATTGAACCATGTTGATGCCGTTGAAAAACGAGCCGAACGCAAGCCACCAGTTGCCCGAGGCGTCGCTCAAGAATGCGGGATCGATGGCGTTCGATCCGGCGCAGGTCGCGGACGTCACCACCGCCGCGCCGCTGTCGACCCAACTGCCGACATTACCCGTGGGGCTTGTCGCCAAGCCAATGGCCGAATTTGAGCTGCCGAAAGTCGAGGCGGCGAAGTACAGGTAGTACTGGCCGCCGTTGAAGGAAATGTCGGGCGCCCACAGATCCGTGCCGTTGGTGTACGGCGCGGTCCAGGCCGGCAATGCGCTGAAGGCGTGCGCGGTGATCGGCGGCGTGAAATTGATGCGGTCGATCGAAGCGCGCTGCTCGATGCCACCGCCGGTGGCGAACAGCAGATAGGTGTTGCCGCTCTTGATCATGGCGGGATCGTGCACCGGCGAGACGTTGCCCGTGACCTGGCCCGGGTTGACATACGCGGCGCCCGCGGCAGTGAGCGTCCACAGCTCGCTGCTCGCGCCGGTATCGGCCGATTGGACGGCGTCGGCGCCGGCAGACTTGGACGCGCCGCTGATGTCGAGCAACAACATGCTGTTGACATTCTGAAGCTTGTATTGACCGCCGCCCACGCTCAAGACTTCCCACAGATGATCGTTGGTGCCGTTATCCGCATACTGCAGCGCGGCCGCGCCGCTCATCGTGGACGCCGCGCTGATGCCCAGCACCTGTCCGCTGTTGACGTTCACGATCTTGTACTGCTTGGCGGCGGCGGGAATGAAATGCCATTGCTGACTTTGGGCTGCGCTGGTCGTGGCTTGGACAGCGGCCGCCGCCGCGGCCTGCGAGGCGGCGGCGATGTCGAGCGGCAATCCACTGTTGACGTTGCCGATGGTGAAATTGACGCTGGTGTCGATGGCCGTGGGCGTGCCCGGGTTGACGGGCGGAGGCGTGGGAGGCGGCGTCGAACTGCCGCCGCCGCCACCGCAGGCGCTCACACACAACACGGCCAGCAGCATCGAAACTCGCGCGGTCAACATCCAGCCACCTCGATTGCGAATAGTATTATAATATACGAAGCGCCAATATTATCAGCAGCCGACGGTGATTGTCCCGGCGGATGTTAAAATTCATAGCCAAGCTGCGGCCGGAACATCGAATGAACACCGCCAATACTCAAACCCTGACGCATTTCATCGGCGGCGCGCGCATTTCCGGCGCCGTGTTTCGCGACAGCGAGAATCCCTCCGATACCCGCGACATCGTGGCGCGTTACCCGCAGGCGGGCGGCGCGGAAGTCGATGCCGCCGTGGCGGCCGCGCGCAAGGCCTTTCCGGCCTGGTCGCAAGCCTCGCCGGAGGTCCGCTCGGACTATTTGGACAAGGTCGGCGACATGATTTTGCAGCGGCGCGAGCAGCTCGGCCGCCTGTTGTCGCGTGAGGAGGGCAAGACCACGCCCGAGGGGATCGGCGAAGTCACGCGCGCGGGCCGTATTTTCAAGTACTTCGCGGGCGAGGCGTTGCGGCTGCACGGCCAGAATCTGGCCTCCACGCGCGCCGGGGTGGATGTCATGACCTCGCGCGAGCCGCTCGGGGTATTCGGGCTCATTACGCCGTGGAATTTCCCAATTGCCATTCCTGCGTGGAAGTCCGCGCCGGCGCTGGCGTTCGGCAATACCGTGGTGATCAAACCGGCGAGTCCGACGCCGGCAACCGCCGCCGCCTTGGCCGAGATGATTTATGAGGCAGGCATCCCCGCGGGCGTTTTCAATCTGGTGTTCGGCGATGCGGAAACCGGCAATGCCCTCGTCAACCATCCGCACGTCGACGGTATTTCGTTCACCGGTTCCCAGCGGACCGGCGCCAAGGTCGGCGCGGCCGCGATGCAGCGCCAGGCGCGGGTGCAGCTGGAAATGGGCGGCAAAAATCCGCTGATCGTGTTGGACGACGCCGATCTGGAGCGGGCGCTGATGTGCGCCCTCGATGGCGCCTTCTTCGCCACCGGTCAACGCTGCACGGCCTCCAGCCGCCTCATCGTGACGGCGGGAATTCACGATCGATTCGTTGCCGGACTTGCGGCGAAGGCGGGCGCTTTGCGGGTCGGCGACGCGCTCGATCCCCACAGCCAGATGGGCCCCATCGTCAATGAGACGCAGATGCAGACCACGCTGTCGTATGTCGACATCGCCAAGCGCGAGGGCGGCCGGATCGTCACGGGCGGCGAACGCTTGTCGCGGGACAAGCCCGGCTGGTACGTCAGTCCCGCGGTGATTTCGGAAACCACCCAGGCCATGCGGGTCAACGCGGAGGAAATTTTCGGGCCGGTGGCGAGCATCATCCGGGTCAAGGACTACGAGGAAGCCCTCAGCATCGCAAATGCCGGTGAATTCGGTCTGTCAGCCGGCATCGTGACCTCGTCGCTGAAATATGCGCGCAATTTTCAAAAGTCGGTGCGCGCGGGCATGGTCATGGTGAATCTGCCGACGGCGGGCGTTGATTACCATGTGCCATTCGGCGGGTCGCGCAAATCCAGCTACGGTGCGCGCGAACAGGGCTTCGCCGCCGTTGAATTCTACACACAGACCAAGACCACCTATCTCTGGGCGTGAACCTCGAGCTCTCGCATGTTGCCGCGATCGGCGCCGAGCTGGGCGAGGGTCCTGTCTGGGAGCCCCATCAAGAAGCATTGTGGTTCGTCGATATTTTGGGCGAACGGGTGCATCGCTATCAGCCGGCCACGCGGGCGCATCGCGCGTGGCCGGCTCCGGCGAAAGTGTCCTTCATCGTGCCGATGCACGGCGGCGGATTTCTGGTCGGTCTCAAGACCGGACTGTCGCGATTCGATCCCGATAGCGGCGAGTTCAGGCATGTCGCGGCCGTGGAGCCGCATCTGCCCGGTAATCGCTTGAACGATGCCTGTGTCGACAGCGAAGGCGAATTGTGGTTTGGTTCCATGGACGATTTGGAAACCGAGCCGACGGGCTGCTTATACAGCCTGGGCCGCGATGGGCGCGCGATGGTGCGCGATAGCGGCTACGTGGTGACCAATGGTCCCGCATTCAGCCCCTGCGGGCGCTTTTTCTATCACACCGATTCGGCCAATCGCGTGATTTTCCGATTCGATCGCGGCGCCTCCGGCGCTCTGTCAGGCAAGCGTATTTTCGTGCGCATCGAGCCTGACGCGGGATATCCCGACGGCACGACCATCGATTCGGAAGGATGCCTCTGGGTTGCGCTGTGGCGGGGCTGGGCGGTGCGGCGCTACTCGCCGGACGGCGAACTGCTGCAGAGCATCCGCTTCCCCTGCGCCAATGTCACGAAGATCGCTTTTGCCGGCGAGGGATTGCGCACCGCCTACGCGACCACCGCCTGCTGCGGACTGAGCGACGCCGATCGCGCCGCGCAGCCGCGGGCGGGCAATCTATTTTCCTTTCAAAGCCCCGCGGCTGGATTGCCGGCCCACCTGTTTGTTTTGAATACGCCGCATCCCTAGTGATTGTCCCGGGGGATGCCGAATTTTGCGGCGACCCGTTGATACTTGAGCGCGGGCTTCAAGGCCATGCCGTCGCCGAGTTGATCGGTCATGCTGCGCTGAATTTCCTGCCAGGGCGTTTGCGAGGCGGGATATTTGAAGCCGCCGGCGGCGGCCAAGGCGCGGCGACGCTCGGCGAGTTCGGCGTCCGAGGCCAAAATGTCCGCGGTGCCGTTGCGCAGATCGACGCGTATCCGATCGCCGCTCCTCAGGATGGCCAAACCCCCGCCGGCTGCGGCCTCCGGAGAGGCATTCAATATCGACGGCGATGCCGAGGTTCCCGACTGGCGGCCGTCGCCGATGCACGGCAGCATCGTAATGCCGCGATTGATGAGGTAATCGGGCGGCCGCATGTTCACGACTTCCGCCGCCCCGGGATAGCCGATCACGCCGGCACCGCGCATGACCAAAATACAATTCTCATCCAGCGCCAAGGCCGGATCATCGATGCGGGCGTGATAATCCTCCGGTCCTTCGAATACCACGGCGCGTCCCTCGAACATGTCGGGGTGCGCAGGATCGCTCAAGTATTGGCGCCGGAACTCATCCGAGATGACGCTGGTTTTCATGATGGCGGAGTCGAATAGATTGCCGCGCAACACGATGAAGCCCGCGTTGGTTTTGAGCGGCGTCGCGTAGGGCCGTATCACGTCGGTGTCGCGGATCTCGAAGCCGCGGCAGTTCTCGCCAAGGGTGCGGCCGTTGGCCGTCATGGCATCCTCATGAATCAATCCTTGCTTCATCAGTTCATTCACGACGGCTCGAACGCCGCCCGCGTGATGATAATCCTCGCCCAGGTAGGCCCCGGCGGGCTGCAAATTCACCAGCAGCGGTACGCTGTGTCCATGCGATTGCCAGTCATCCAGCGACAACTCCACGCCCATGTGACGGGCAATGGCCGCCATATGAATGGGCGCATTGGTCGAGCCGCCGAGCGCGGAATTCACCACGACCGCGTTGAGAAATGCATTGCGCGTCATGATCGCCGAGGGCCGCAGGTCCTCCTGCACCATGCCGACGATGCGCTTGCCGGTTTCATAGGCGATTTGTCCGCGCTCGCGGTAAGGCGCCGGGATTGCGGCCGCTCCGGGCAGTTGCATCCCCAGCACTTCGGCGAGCGAATTCATGGTTGTCGCCGTGCCCATGGTATTGCAGTACCCGGTCGAGGGGGTCGAGGAGGTCACCAATTCGATGAAGCCCGGATAGTCGAGTTCGCCGCGCGCCATCATCTCGCGCGCCTTCCAGACGATGGTGCCGGATCCGGTTCGCTCGCCTTTGTGCCAGCCGTTCAGCATGGGTCCGACCGACAATGCGATGGCCGGCAAATCCACCGTGGCTGCCGCCATCAAACAGGCCGGGGTGGTCTTGTCACAGCCGATGGTCAAGACCACGCCATCGAGCGGATACCCGTAGAGAACCTCGACCAATCCGAGATACGCGAGATTGCGATCGAGTCCCGCGGTCGGCCGCTTGCCGGTTTCTTGAATCGGATGCACCGGAAATTCCAACGGGACGCCGCCGGCCGCACGGATACCCGCGGCCACGCGTTGCGCCAGCACGATGTGATGGCGATTGCAGGGCGACAGATCCGAGCCGGTCTGGGCAATGCCGATGATCGGACTGCCCGATTGCAGTTCTTCTAAGGTGAGGCCGAAATTCAAGTACCGCTCGAGGTACAGGGCCGTCATGCTGGGATTGTCCGGGTTGTCGAACCACGCCCGCGAGCGCAGCGGTCCTCGCGTCATCGCTTGGCACCCCGCTTTTTCTTGGTGGCATCGATGCGCCGCACGCCGACGTCGATGACTTCGAGCATGGCATCGGCCGCCGCCTGGGCGTCGCGCGCCTCGATCGCGTTGACGATCGCGGCATGACTTTGCACCGTCACGTCCTGATTTTCCGCATCGTCGACCGGCGAGCTATAAGAGAACGAAGCGACCAGCGCGGCCTCGATGACGCTCGCCATGGAACGCATCAAGGGATTGCCCGAAGCCACGCCGATGGCCAGGTGAAACGCAAGATCGGTTTCCGCGAAGCTGCGGCGGGTGTGGCCGCTGCGCGCCATTTCGCTGACATGGCGCCGCAGACGCGCAAGATCCGCATTCGTGCGCCGCTGCGCGGCGAGGGCGGCGGCGGCGGGCTCGAGGGCGCGCCGGATCTCGGTCAGGCTGCGCATGAATTCATCGTCGAGTCCAATGCGCACGCGCCAGGCGAGCACGTCGGCGTCGAAGAAATTCCAATGGACGGGATCGCGGACGCGAGTACCCACCTTGGTCTTCGAGACGACGAAGCCTTTTGCCGCCAGAGTCTTCGTGACTTCCCGCATCACCGTGCGCGACACCTGAAATCGCTTGATGAGATCCGGCTCCGGCGGCATGTTGTCGCCGGCTCGATGCACGCCTTTGAGAATCTCGGTGCCGAGGATGGAGGCAATCTGATCGTGACTGGACATTGCGCGCTCAGCGGTAAGCCGGTTCAGGCGTGGGGGACGTGGCATGACAGGTGTCGCATGAGATATCGACTCATTATGGCAGATGCGCTGCTGGCTGGCCGTGTCTGCAACGTTACTGCGCACCGTCGGCCTCAGCTCCCCCACTGAATCGCGGCGTACGCGCGCGGCGGCAGCTCAATCGTGGTCTTGGCGCCGCGCGTTACCGGTTTATCCAGCGGCCGTGGTTCGACCCGGTGCGGGGCGTCGAAGCCGTTGCTGGCCTTCAAGTCATTGCCGGTCAGCACCTGCGCCGACAGCAGCCGACCCGGCGTCTTTTCCCAATGGACCTCCACGGTCCGCGCCTTGACCAGGTCGCGGTTCAATATGAACAGCGATGACTTGCCGTTT
This sequence comes from Pseudomonadota bacterium, assembly GCA_030775865.1. Classification (GTDB taxonomy): domain Bacteria; phylum Pseudomonadota; class Gammaproteobacteria; order Steroidobacterales; family Steroidobacteraceae; genus Bog-1198. The sequence continues at coordinate 65,197 of JALYIH010000037.1, forward strand.
TGCATGGAGCTGGTCGCGGCGGCATCGATGTAAGGCACAGGCTCCATGTTGGGGACGCTGTAGGTCGGCGTTTGCACCAGCAGGTTCAGCACCGAGCCTTCCGCCATTTGCAGCGCCCAGTTGTAAGGATAGTAGATCGGCTGGCGGTAGAAACCGTTGGCATTGGTCATGATCGGCGCAATGACATTGACCAACTGCGCCAGGCAGCCGATTTTCACCCGATCGGCGTTGCGCAGCAGCGTGTTGACCATGCCGCCCACCAGCAGGGCGTCTTCGAGATTGTAGATTTCTTCCAGCAAGTGCGGCGCTTCCTGGCGCGCGCCATTCAATGCGGCGCCGCTGCGGGCACGGTACCAGACATTCCATTCGTCGAAGGAGACCCAGAGTTTTTTCGGCGAATGCTTATGACCGCGCACGTAGTCGCACACCGCCACGGCTTCCGCGATCTGGCGATCCATGTTCATGTTGAGCGCCAGGAACTTCGCGCTGTCGCCGCCGGTTTCCGCCGGCGTGTTGCCCACGTACAAATGCAGAGACAGCGCATCAACGTAGTCGTAGCACTCCTCGAGCACCTGCCGGTCCCAATCGAGGTAGGTCGGCAGTCCCGTGCCGCTCGAGCCGCAGGCGATCAGCCGCACGGTCGGGTCGACCGCGCGCATCTGCCGGGCCGCATCCGCGGCCTTCAGGCCATACTCGGTGGCCGACATGTGGCCGATTTGCCAGGGCCCATCCATTTCATTCCCGAGGCACCAGTTGCGCACGTTATGCGGTTCCGCGACGCCGTGTTGACGGCGCAGGTCGCTCCAGCGCGTGCCCTGCGCCACATTGCAGTACTCCAGCAGATCCGCCGCCTGTTCCGGCGTGCCGGTACCCAGATTGAGACCCATCAACGGCTGCGTGCCGACGGCTTTGCACCAGGCCATGAATTCATTGGTGCCAAAGCGATTCGAGTCCATCGAGTTCCAGGCGCGGTCCAGTTGGCGCGGACGGTTCTGAACCGGACCGACGCCATCCAGCCAGTTGTAGCCGGAGACGAAATTGCCGCCGGGATAGCGGATAATCGGCACGCGCATGCCGCGGATTTCTTCCAGCAGATCCTTGCGAAAGCCGCTGGCGTCGGAACGCGCGGAGCCCGGATCGTAAATGCCGTCATAGATGGCGCGGCCCAGATGTTCGAGGAAGGAGCCGAACATGTTGCGGTCGAGCTCGGCGACGGTGCGCTGCGCATCAAGGTAGATGTGAGTCGTGGCATCGGCTTGCATCGGCGCCTGCGCGAAGGCCGATCGATTGCGCAGCAAGGCGGCCGGCGCGATCAGGCTTGCCATCGAGGCCTGCTGCACGAAGCGTCTGCGTGAGGGAGAAAACATGGTCACTTCACCCCTGCCGGCGCGGCCGGCTTGTCCGTAGAGAATCGATATTCCATGGTATTCACATAGCTCTGGCCCGGATCCAATCGCGCCGACGGAAAGGTCTTTTGGTTGGGCGCGTCCGGAAACATCTGCGGTTCCAGCACCAGCGCGTCGCCTTCACGATAGATCCGCCCGCCCTTGCCGGCGATGGTGGCATCCAGGAAATTGCCTGAGTAGAACTGCAGCCCCGGTGCGCGGGTGAAAATCTCCATGACGCGGCCGCTCGCGGGATCCGCCACACGCGCCGCCAAATGCATCTCGCCGGCCGCGCCATCGAGCGCAAAATTATGATCGTAGCCGCGGCCATATCGGATCTGCGCATCGCGGCCATCGCGAACCCTCGCACCGATGGCGGTGGGCTTGCGGAAGTCGAAGGCGGTGCCGGCGACCGCGCGAAGCTCGCCGGTGGGAATCAATCCCGCATCAACCGGCGTGTATTTCGAGGCATTCACCTGCAGCAAATGGGTCAGCACCGAGGCACCGGTCTCGGCCGACAGATTGAAATAACTGTGGTTGCTGATATTGACGATGGTGCTCTTGTCGGTCGATGCCTTGAATTCCACGCGCAAAGCGGCTGCATCGTCCAACGAATAAGTTGCGGTGACGTGCAGCGTGCCGGGGTAGCCTTCCTCGCCGTCGGGACTGGTATAGGAAAACACCGCCGCCGCGGGAGATCCGCTCTTGACCGAGTCGATCGCCCACAGAACCTTGTCGAATCCCTTGAGACCGCCGTGCAAATGATTGCCGTGATCATTGGTGGCGAGGCTGTAGGTTTTCCCATCGAGCGAAAAATGACCCTTGGCAATGCGGTTGGCGAAGCGCCCCACGGTGGCGCCAAAGTAGCTCGGGTTTTGCAGGTATTCCTGCGCCGAGTCGAACCCGAGCACGATATCGCCGGCATGAGCGCTTCGATCCGGAATCGACAGCGACTGAATCGCGGCCCCCAGGGTCATGATTTTCACTCGGATCCCCGCTTTGTTGCTCAACACCACGGCCTCGACCGGCTTGCCGTAGGCAAGCGCGCCGAAGGATTCACGCGTGGCATCGGCCGCCATCGCGCTCGTGGCCAGCGACAGGGCGGCGGCGCCGAGCAAGGCGGCCGCCGGCGCTCGATATCCCCTCAACATATTCCACTCCCCGGCTTCGTGTGACTGGCGATCAGAGTCGCATCCATTTATTAGTATAATAATACAACGATACTAGTATAACAATTTATACCGCGGACGCATGCGCCGCCAAATTGATCGGCAGGCGTGGCTGCGGCCCCAAGTCCTTGCGCAGCCAACGATCGCGCAGGTTTGCAACGGGTGCGCGAAGGCCCAACGCGGACCAGGGTGCATCGAGCCATTGCCGGGTCGCGCCCAGATTGAACACGGCGACATACTGACCGCTACCTCTGGCCGGCGCGGCAAGCCAGGCGACCATATCCGCGCTGCGATACGCGGCGCTCGCACCGCGGCTGTGTTGATCGACTGCCAGAACCTCCGGATTGGTGAGCAGCCGCAGCGTGCGGGTGTCCATCCGGGTCAGGTTCGCGCCGATCATGAGGGGCGACCGGGAAATGCACCAGAGCGTGATCAAGGTGCGTTGCTCGTCTGCGCTCAAGCGGCTCTGGCGCGCACGCCCCAGCCTGGCGCGGGTCCCAAGTAGGCGGTGGCGAGCATGTCGGCGTCCGGCCAAGCGCCGGCACGCGCTTCGGGCGCCCACATCCCGGCAAGCGGAAACATATCCGCCAAGCCTTTGGGATACTCGCCGCTGCTGTTCCAGATATCCCACACATCATTGGAAATGCGCCACAGAGCCGCATAGCGGCGCAGCTCCGGCAACGCGACGGCCTCACGCGCGCACCCGCGCCTCTTAAAGAGGCCAGACTGAAAACTCGTGGGGTGCCGCGGCGCTCATGCGATTGCGCAGCGGCAGCTTAAAGGCGTCCGCCCGAATCTCGAACACATCCCCTGCCTGAGTTTTTACCCCGTCGGCGAAGGAGAGGGTGGCGCAGCCAAAGAAATGCACATGCACGTCCCCCGGTTTGCGAAACAGATCGTACTTGAAGTGGTGATGCTCCAGGTTGGCGACGCTGTGCGACATGTTGTCCTCGCCGCTCAAGAAGGGCTTCTGCCAGATGGCAGCGCCGTCCCGCCGCAAGGCGCTCGTGCCTTGTACGTTCGCCGGCAGCGGGCCGGTCAGCAGCTCAGCACCCAGGGCTGCCTGACGCAGTTTGGAATGCGCGAGCCAAAGATAATTCTGGCGCTCGGTGACATGATCCGAGAATTCATTCGCCAGGCAAAATCCGAGGCGGCGCGCGTTGCCGTCCGGGTCTATGACGTAGATGCCGGCGATCTCCGATTCCTCGCCGCCGTCCAAGGCGAACGCAGGAACGGGCAGATCCTGATCGGTGGCGGCCACGCTGTAGCCATTGCCCTTGTAGAACCATTCAGGTTGACAGCCGACGGCGCCGGCGGCCGGTTTTCCGCCTTGGATACCCTGGAGAAATATCCGCATCGAATCGGTCTGGGCGCCGCCGGCGGCAGCCAGCGCGTGCATCTTGTCGCGGCTTTCCGCCGAGCCCAGATGCGTCAGTCCCGTACCGGTCAGGTGCAGATGCGCGGGGTCCGGATGATCGATCGGGGCGAGCAGACGCACGCCATTGTCATCGCTGCTTAGCATCATGGTGTCCTGGGTGCGCCGGCGCGCCGCGGCATCCGCGAGCGAAACGCCGTCGGCGATCGCGCTCATGGCGAGGGCGTACACCGACTCCACGCCGGCGAGGCGCACGGCCCGTCCGCCCTGTTCGAGCGCGGCCACCCATCTGCCGCCGCCCGGGGTCTGCAATTGAATCAGTCGAAGCGCCATGGTGTCCCCTGGGATCCTGTGTTGGGTGGTTGGCATCTTAATGTGTCGCCGCCGCAACGTGCCAGCGGCGCATCGGCGGCGCTTGACAGCCGTTGTCAGAGTGGTTCTAATTGTATTACCAATTAAGTCATCTTGTATGATTTATCGATTGGACTAGATGAACGAAATGGGGGAGGGGGATCATGAAGAATTATCAACGGCCCGTGCTATGGCTGCTCGGGTCATCGGCCCTGATTCTGTTTGCCGGATCTCTATCCGCGCAAACCACCACAGTCGCGAATTCCAACAGCAACGACGCTCTGTCTGAAATAGTGGTGACCGGCGTGCGCGCCAGCGTCGTGTCGGCGCTCAACGATAAAAAAGATTCCGATCAGGTGCGCGATTCGATCGTCGCCGAAGATATCGGCAAACTTCCGGACAACAACGTCATCGAGGCCTTGCAGCACGTCACGGGCGTGCAAATCAGCCGCAATGCGGCCGAAGCGACCCAGTTGCTGATCCGCGGTTTGCCCGACATCTCGACCCTGCTCAACGGGCGGGAAATTTTCACCTCGACGGGGCGCTTCATTACGCTGCAGGACATCCCCGCGGAACTGTTGGCGCGCGTCGACGTCGACAAATCGGCCAAGGCCGATGACATCGAGGGCGGCATCGCGGGCGTGGTCGACGTTCGCCTGCACCGGCCGTTCGATTTCGCCGGCACCGAGGTCGCGGGCACTCTGCGCGAAGTGCACAGCACCTTGTCCAATCACAATGATCCCGCCGCCAGCCTGTTGGCGAGCACCCGTTGGTCCACCGACATCGGCGACTTCGGCGTGTTGGCCGATGTGTCGTACATCAAGGATCATTACAAAGAAGAGATTCTCGACAATTATATTTCGACGCAGTCGATCGGTCCGGTGCCCGGCTCGACCGGTCCCGCGGGCGTCGCGTTCATTCCGCTGACCCAAGGCGCCCAGTCCATCAATGGCGATCGTGAGCGCTCGTCCGCCAACCTGGCCCTTCAATGGAGTCCGAACGCCAACACGGAAGTCTTTGCGGAAGGCTTCTACACCCGGTTTCGCAATCCCAACAACAATGATTTCTTTGTCGGTCTGCCGTGGATCGGGGCGAATCCGGCGACGGCGACCGTGTTTCCGGGAACGGACGAGGTCAGGACGGTCACGGGCGGCGGCTACGAACTCACCAGCGATCAGTCCTTCGTGCCGAAAACCGACACGTACCAGGTCGCGACCGGTCTCAAGTGGACCGGCGAGCGGGTCACACTCTCGACCGAGGTCGATTACACCAACAGCAAGTTCAGCCAAGAGGGCATCATTCTCGATACGGAATATTATCCGCCGACCTACAACGCCAATTTCAACTACAACGGCACGGGCACGACATTCATGACGGTGCCGGGGTTCAACCTCAACGATCCGTCCAACTTTCATATCCGTCAGTTCTACGATCAATGGCAGGAACAAACCGGCAATGAGGTCGATTGGCGAGCCGATCTGACCTTCAAATTGGACGCTGTCACGGGCCTGAAATCGATTTCCGCCGGATTGCGATTTGCGGATCGATTCGCCCGCAACCGCGCCGACAACGGCGGAGGTCACGACTGCCGAGGTGCGCCCCCGGTGGTTGCCCCCGCTTGCTTTGTTGCGCTCAACGCGCTTCCCGGAGTCGCCTATCATGCGACCGACGGCTCCATATTCAACGGCGCTTTCGGCTTGACCAACTGGACCGATGCGGACCCGAACTGGCTGATCAACCATGCGGGTTATCTGCGCCAGCAATTCGGCCTGTCGGCCACGGGCGCGCGCCCCGACGCGGATCCCACGCAATCGTTCGACGATCGGGAAAAGAGCTATGCCGGCTACGTCAAGGGAAATTTTGCCTTCGACTTAGGATCGCATCCGTTGATCGGCAACATCGGCCTACGGGCGGTGCGCACCGATGCCTCGATGGCCGGCTTCACCTCGGTCACCACCAACACGACGACGATCACGGCTGTTCAAACCGACAAGAACACCTGGGACTGGCTGCCCAGCTTGAACGCACGGTTGACCCTGGCCGACGATCTGTACCTGCGATTCGCGGCCAGCAAGACGGTCACTCACCCGCAGTTTGCGCAGCTGAATCCCGGCTTGACGCTCTCGGCGTCGACCGCCACGTTGTTGGGTTCGGGTAGTTCCGGCAACCCGAACTTGAGTCCCGAGAGATCCACCAATGCCGACTTGTCGCTGGAGTATTACTTCAGACCGCAGAGCGCGCTCACGGGCGCGGTGTTCTACCGGCAGATCGACGGCTACATCCAAACGGGCGCGCCGATTGCTGAAACCATCGGCGGAATTACCTACCAGGTCAGCGAACCGACCAATGCACCGGCAGGCCATATCGAGGGCGCCGAGGTGGGTTACACCCAGTTCTTCGATTTCCTGCCGGGACTGCTGAACGGCTTAGGCATGCAAGCGAACGCCACCTATGTTCAGGGTGCGTTCCAAAACATCTCCAAGTGGTCCTACAACCTGGTGGGCATTTACGAAAAGGGGCCGGCATCATTGCGCATCGCGTACAACTGGCGCGATGGTTTTGACGTGGGTCCCGCCCCCGGCGGCGGCAAGCAGCCCTCGGAAATATTCTCAAAGTCGCAGCCCTGGCTCGATCTCTCGGCGAGCTACAAGATTGTCGAGCGGGTCACTCTCACGTTCGATGCGACCAACCTGCTCAACAGCTACTACCAGGACTATTTCGGCTCGCAGGCGGACTATCCGCGCGACACGCGCCGCTTTGACCGGACTTATTCGCTGGGCGTGCGCTTCAAACTGTAGCAAGCTGCAGGAATGGCGACACGGCGTTGGTTTATCGGCACCGTCACGACGGCGGTCGCGGGAGTCATCCTGCGGCCGCCTTTCGCTTATCCCGATGAGGCTTCGATCAACGAGCGGATGAGCGGCGATATTTCGCCGACGCATGATCCTTGCGTCATCAAGCAGGGCGATACCTACTACGTGTTCGGCACCTCGATGCCCGGCAGTCCCGGCATTACGCTGCGCACGTCCAAGGATTTGGTGCACTGGACGGCGCGGCCGCCGCTGTTTTCGGCGATACCCGAATGGGCTGCGACCGCCGTGCCGGGCACCTTGGGCATGTGGGCGCCGGACATCTCGTTATACAACGGCACCTACTACCTATACTACGCGTACTCGACGTTCGGCTCGAATCGGTCGGCGATCGGCCTGTCGACGGCGGCGACGCTCGATCCGGATTCAGCGCAGTATGGCTGGACCGATCAAGGCCTGGTATTGATGTCGCACGAGGAAGATGACTTCAATGCCATCGATCCCGCGCGCTTCATCGATCTTCAAGGCAAGCACTGGCTGATCTGGGGCAGCTTCTGGTCCGGCATCAAGATGCGGCGTATCGATGCGCGCTCGGGCAAGCCGCTCGACTCCGAACCGAGAATTTATTCAGTGGCATCGAGACCGGAGCCCACCGGCGCGCCGGATCCGATCGAAGCGCCCTTCATGATCGAGCGCAAGGGTTTCTACTATCTTTTCGCCTCCTATGATTACTGCTGCAAAGGCGTGCAGAGCACCTACTACACCGCGGTGGGGAGATCCAAGACGGTCACCGGCCCTTTTCTCGGGCGCAGCGGCACGAGCATGGCGCAAGGATTCGGCACCGTGATATTGCGCGCCGATCTGAAGGAGCACGGCCGGTGGCGGGGTCCGGGCCACTGCGCCGTTTTCAACGATGAGGGCCAGGATTACATCGTTTATCATGCTTACGACAAGTTGAATCACGGCGTGCCCACGCTGCGAATCGACCCGATCACCTGGACCGATGACGGCTGGCCGACCGTGAAGTCCTAGTCGCTAGGAGTTCCTTCATGAACACAGCCGCTCGATCCTCCCAGAGTTACACGCTGGCCTTGACGGTGCTAGCCACCGTGTTCTTCATGTGGGGTTTCGCCACGGTTCTGAACGACATCCTCGTTCCGCATTTGAAGGCGGTTTTTGCGCTCAACTACGGCCAATCGCTGCTCATCCAATTCGTGTTCTATCTGGCCTACCTGCTCATGGCGCTGCCGGCGGCCAAGCTCTTGGAAAGAATCGGCTACAAAATGTCCATCGTGTTCGGACTCGTCGGGATGGCATTGAGCGCGGCGGGCTTTGTACCGGCCGCCATGCTCGGGTCCTACGGTGTGTTTCTATTGGCGCTGTATCTGCTGGCCTCGTCGATCACCCTGCTCCAGGTCGCCGCCAACCCCTACGTCGCGGTGATCGGCGCGCCGGAAACCGCGTCGAGCCGCCTCAATCTGGTTCAAGCGCTGAATTCCGCGGGAACCACGGTCGCGCCCTTGTTCGGGGGCATGTTGATTCTCGCGCGAAGCTCATCCGGTACCGCCGAGGGTACGGATCTGGTGTTGACCGCGCAGCAGCGCGCGGCCGACGTACAGGCGGTGGAACTGCCTTATCTCATCATCGCCGGAATACTGATCGCGCTGGCGTTGCTGGTGTGGAAAGTGCGCCTGCCGGACCTCGGCAAGGAAAACCGGCGCGCGGCGCGCGCGGAACGTGCCAAGCACAGCCTGTGGCGCCACCGCAATCTGGTGTTCGGCGTGCCGGCGATTTGTCTGTATCTCGTGTCGGAGATCGGGATCGGCTCGACGCTGGTCAATTTCATCTCGATGCCCAATATCGGCGCGATGAGCCATGCGGCGGCCGCCGGCTATGTGTCGCTCTTCTGGGGCGGCGCGATGGCGGGAAGATTCATCGGCGCCTTGGTGCTGCGCTGGATTGCGCCCGCCCGGCTGCTCGCGGCGGTGAGCATCGGCGCGTTGGTATTGGCGGTGATCGCCATCACAAGCCAAGGTCATGTTGCGATGTGGAGTCTGATTGCGGTCGGACTGTGCCATTCAGTCATGTTTCCGACCATATTCACGCTTGGCATCAAAGGCTTGGGGCCCTTGACCGAAGAAGGTTCCGGGCTGTTGATCATGGCAATCGCCGGCGGCGCCGCATCCGCGCTGCAAGGGGTGCTGGCGGATCGCATCGGACTGCAGTTGTCGTATATCTTGCCGGCCGTGTGCTACGTCTACGTATTGTTTTACGCGCTGTGGGGATCGAAGCCCACGGATGTGCTGCAGGACGAACGCTTGGTTTGAGTTTCCATCGAACCCATCTATCGATCCAATTGAAAAGATCGACAGCGGGTATCACGACTGACTCCAAAGCCAGCGATATTCAGCGAGAGGCGCAGTTGCTGGCCGGCCGCAAAGGAAAGCTAGCGCGAACGATCTATTTGCTCGTCCAGCTTCCGTACAAGATTTTTTACGACAAGGCATTTCCGACGCTCAAGTCGCAGACTCTGGCCGCCTATCTCATCGCGGGTGGCTCACCTCCCGCGTGTGCGGCCGTGCTTGAAACGGGTTCGGTCCCGGAATACGTATTTCAAACGACCGCGGAATGGATCTTCGGCGAATGCGCGCTGGCTGGCCGCTCGCGACCCATGCTGCTGCGACTGCTGGAGCAGCTCATGCGCCGCGGTGCGTCGCCGGTGGCGCAGACGACTCTCGCGGAAGAGTCCGGCATGGCAAACAATACGGTCGCCCACGGCTACCTTGATTTGCTGAGCGATCTCTTGATTCTCGGAGCCAGCGAGCCCAGGGATCCAGCTCGAAAGGTGCGAGTCTCACGCAAGGCCTCCAAGTATCCATTCGTCAACCTTCTCGCTGCGAAAGCAAGATCGTCAGCCGTGTTGAGCTGGAGTATCAACCCCCCACCTGAGATACCCGAAACGCGCACGGCGATCGTGTAGGTGGCAGCCATTTGCACTTCCGCCCCCACACCCGCACTCGGCAAGGCGCGTAACGAGGATCATCGCTGCCATTCCCCGCAGGCCGCCTGGGATCGCCTGACCGTGTTTTGTGGGTTCCATTCGCAATCTCCCCATGACGGCGAACTCAGGTAACTCGCGTATGGGGGACTCGCGGGAAGGCGGTTTTATTCCCTCATGCTAGTTGGCGGACATTTTGACGACGTCGCCGCCTTTCATGACAAAGCCCACGGTTTGCAGCCTCGCGATATCGGTGAGCGGATCGCCGGCGACGGCGATGAGATCGCCGTAGCGTCCGACGGCGATGGCGCCGACGTCCCCTGGCCGCCCCAGTGCCTCGGCGGCATGGGCAGTTGCAGCTTGAATCGCCTGCATGGGCGTCATGCCCCATTTGACCATGGTGACGAACTGGCGCGCGTTGAAGCCATTGGGGTATACGCCCCCGTCTGTTCCGAAAACCATCTTTACGCCGGCTTTCACCGCCGCTTGAAACGTTTGACGCTGTTTCAAGCCAATCATGCGCTCTTTCTCGAGCGATTCCTTGTACAGGCCGTTTTTCTCGCCCTCGGCGAGAATGTAATCATCGTTGTAGATATCCATTGAAAACCAGGTGCCATGCTGCTTGGCCAATGCGAATGCCTCGTCGTCGGCCAAACTGGCATGTTCGATGGTGTCTACACCGGCGCGTATGGCGTCCTTGATCCCCGATGTTCCATGAGCGTGTACTGCCACTCGCAGGCCGAGCATGTGCGCTTCCTCCACCAGCGCCTTCATTTCGGTCAGATCGTACTGCTGTCCGCCCACGGTGTCGGTTTTGGAGAGCACGCCGCCGGTACCGCAAAATTTGATGACTTCGGCGCCGTACTTGCGCAACTTGCGGACCGTCGCGCGGATCTCCTCTGGACCGTTCGCCACTGCCGGCCTGGGTGCCGTGACCGATGGGGGCAATTCCGTGGCATCGCAGTGGCCGCCTGTGGCGCCGATAGCATAGGTTGCGGGAACAATGCGCGGGCCGGACACCATCCCTTGCTCGATGGCCTGCTTGATGGCGACATCATCGTAATTGGCGGAACCCACGTTGCGGATCGTGGTGAAGCCGGCCTCCAGCGTTTTCTTGGCATTGGCGACACCGACGACAGTCCAGAAATTATCCGTGAATTGCAGGCGGCGATAGCCGCTGAAATGTGGATCCGAAGTAAGGTGGACATGCATGTCGATCAACCCGGGCAGCAGCGTCATGCCCGGAAGATCCACGCGGCGCGCTCCGGCCGGCACTGCCGATCCCTGTACGCCGACCGCGCTGATGCGCCCCTCCGTAATGGTGATTTGCGGCCGGTCCATGACCCGTCCCGTCAACACGTCGATCATCCGATCGGCGCTCACCACGACGGTATCGGCAGATGCGGTGGTCACGGTGCTACAGCCAAGTGCGAATCCGGCGACCATGGCAGCGTACAGAAAGACTTTCGATTTCATTCTATTCAACCCCTGCCTATTTGTTCTCAAAACTATCACAAGAGAGGCGTTGAAGGTTCGATCTGCGACAACAGCGCGTCGAGTCGCGGCACTTCTGCACCCCGAACGGACGCAAAGGCAATGATGTGTTCAAGGATGTGCTGCACATACCCGCGGGTCTCGTTGTAAGGGATATTTTCAATCCAAACATCGGCCTCCATGGGCTGCTGCGGCAGCCAGCGTGCGGCGGCCGCTGGACCTGCGTTGTAGGCGGCGAGACTCACGGCGAGTTGCTCGCCATAGCGGTCCAGCAATTCTCGCAAATAAGCGGCGCCCAGCGGCACTGCGATCGACGGATCAAACAGGCCATCACGACCGGGTGAAGACAAATGCCAGCGGCGGGCAATGGCAGAAGCCGTAGAGGGCACCATTTGCATCACGCCGCGCGCATCGGCGCGGGATACCGCATCTTTGCGAAATAGACTTTCCTGGCGCATGACAGCCAGTATCCAATCCTGCGGCAACTGAGCGAGCTTGCCGGCTTGGCTGACGGCATCCAGATAAGGGCGAGGGTAGCGCAAAGTGACGTCGTCGAATTCACCCGTCTGTGCCAATGTTGAAATGGATTGGGAATACCAGCCCCAACGCGAGGCGAGGAGCGCAGCTTGAACTTTCAGGGTCGCATCGGCACCGTCCAATGCGGCTGTCCACTCCGAAGTCGCCTCATCCGTCATGTCGCAGTCGAACAATTCGTGCGCGCGAATCAGCGCCGGCTGAGCGCTGAGTGCGGTCTGCGCCGCGGCATCCAGCGGCGAGGGCCGCACGTTCAAATGATAGGGTTGCTTGAGACGGTCCGCCGCGAGATAGCCGTAATAGTCTCGAAGGCCGGCGATCTCACTGAACATCGGTGCCGCCGCATCATCCCCCATGGTCGACGCCACAGCGCGCGCGCGCCAATAGCGCCAACGCGGCTGCGCGGAAAGACTCGGCGGCATCTGCTCGAGCCATTCGAGCGCTCGAGCGTACTGCCCTTTCCATAAAGCCGCTCGTACCCGCCATTCCTGCACCTGACTGTCGATTGCCGTCGACGGCAGCGCGTCGAATGCGGCGATCGCCCGTGGATCGCGGTCATAGGCCGCGCCGAGAGCGGCAGAACGCGTGAGTCGCTCCTGCAGTCCCGGCGCCGAGCTGTCGCGAGCGAGCAGTCGCGGAAGCAGATCGAATGCATACGCCGGTTCAGTCCGCGACAGCTTGTCGAACCCAGCCGCCAATGCTTCGGGCTCGACGGACAATGAGGGCTGCGCTGCCAACACGCTAAGTGCTGATCGGGGCGAATCCAGAAGATCTGACCACTGAATCAGCGCGGCCCTGCGGCTCAAGGGAACGTCGGCCGCGAATTCGCGCGCCAGGCGTGGTGTGTCCGCCGCGAGTGCCGCACGCGTGCGCGTCTCCGCCAAAGCCGGCGTTAGAAAGCCTTCCTGCCGCAGCCATGAAAACACCTCTGAACATTCGGCGGGCGGCTTCTGCGGCACAATCCAGCGCAGCAGCGCGGCGGCCGCGAGTCCCTGCGTGTCGTTGGTCGCGAATCGTCCCTCCAACCGATCGCAGATCAACACCGGGTCAACGACATCCACGGAACGGGGCAGGAACCAATCCCAGCGGCGGCGCTGCGCAAGGCTCGCGAGCCAGTCCCGCCGCAGCCCCCGGGCCACGGGTTGCCCCGCATGGGCATGCAGAAATGCATCTATCGCCGCGTCAATATTCTCATCCGGCTTGAGACTGAGATCGCGCCTCAATCTTGCCGCAACCAGGTAGTCGTGTATCGCGTAGCTCTCCAGTGCCGGTGAATCCGGAAGGTCCGGTTGGTGCAGACGGACACGTTGCATGGCGGCCATGAATTCCTGGCGAACGCCTTCCGCATCCGCCGGCAGCGGGGCACAGAAGACGGGCGCAGAGGCGAAAAAAAATACCGCGCTCAATAGAGCTTTAAAGCAATTCGACATGGCGACAGTATGATGGTTGAATGGGCTTCGATGAAATCAAAAGTCGTGGCGATACTGGAGACTCGCGCCGGCACCCACCTGGCCGAGTTGGTCGCGCGTCGCGGCGGCGTGCCGATGCTCGCGCCGGCGCTGGAAGAAGTGCCGGATGTTGACCCGCGAGCGGTGCTGTCCATGCTCGAGCGATGGCGGATCGAGCCGTTCAAAATCTGCATTTTTCAGACCGGCGTGGGGACCCGAGCGCTTTTTTCCGCGACGGACGCCGCGAACTCGACTGACGAGCTGAAAAAATTGCTGGCGGCATCAATGGTCGTGGTGCGAGGGCCTAAGCCGGTCGGTGAATTGAGCGCACGCAGCATTCGTATCGACATACGTGCGGAATCTCCCTTTACAACCGAAATGGTGTTGGCGGCCCTTGCCGGCATCGAGGTCAAGGGGTTCTCCATCCTGGTGCAGCGATACGGTGCGACCAACCAAGCACTGGCGGCCGCACTGGAGGCCCGTGGCGCAACGGTGCATGAAATCGCCACGTACCGATGGGCATTGCCCGCCGATACGCAACCCCTTGTGGAACTGCTGCAGGCATTGGGCCGGGGCGCCGTCGATGCCGTCGTGTTTACGAGCGCGGTACAAATTCACAATCTCTACGCGATTGCGCACAAGGTCGGCAGTGCCGCGCAGTTGGCCGGTCAATTGAACCAGTCAATCGTCGCATCCATCGGCCCGGTCTGCTCGCGCGCGTTGCGCGACCATGGCGTTACGCCGACGTTCGCAGCCAGCCCGCCGAAACTGGGTCCGCTGATGACGGCGCTGGATTCGGCCTTGGGCGCAGCGTAAACGCTGTCGGTGCCAGACTGACAGGCGTTTGGCTTGACGTCTGACAATTTTGATACGGATGTTTCCTGAAAATCGCGGCAATGCGGTGTATAAATTAAGCCGCTGTTGCACACTCAGGAGCAAGATTCGCGTGGACAAACAAGTCAAAGGATCGAAACCGTTTCTCACGGACATCAAAACATTGCGCGAGCGGGCGCGAAAGAATATCGCCAGCGGCGGCGTGACCTTCACCTACCAGGGCGATGTCAAGAAAACCATCGAGATCCTGCAGTCCGTGCTGGCCACCGAGATCGTCTGCGTGTTGCGATACACCATGCATGCCATCGCTGCCCAGGGCATTTCCAGCGAAGGGGTGAAGGCGGAATTCGCGCAACATGCCAAGGAAGAGCAAGAACACATGAATGAAGTTGCAGAGCGCATCAACCAACTGGGCGGCAAACCGGATTTCAATCCCACAGGCTTGGCAACGCGCGCGGCCTCTGAATATGGCACGGCCGGCAACTTGATCGAAATGATCAAGGAGAATCTGATCGCGGAAAGAATCGCGGTCGATCACTACCGGGAATTGATTCGCTATTTCGGCGACGATGATCCGGGGACCCGGAACATGCTGCAGCATATTTTGGTGGTGGAAGAAGAGCACGCGAATGACATGCATGACCTGCTCGTGGCGCACGAGGGTCACCCCATGCTGCCCGGCTAAGAGCTGCAAACTTTCCTGCTAGCTGCTTCCGCCCACCGCTGGCGGGTCGCTGGCGGGGAACGATTCTTCCAGCGCCTCATCCAGCAATTCATCCAGGTGGCGTTTATCGGACGCTTGGGCGTGCTTGCGCATATACGCAGCCGCATAAGAGCAGGCGGGATTGATGGACCACCCGCGTTCCCCGGCAACCTTCAGCGCTTCGCGCATCAGCTCGGCGGCGATACCGCGTCCGCCAATGGCCTGTGGAACGCGGGTGTGTGTAATGCTCATGACCCCGTCCGCCACTGTGTAGTCCAATTCTGCGCGATGCCCGTTAACTTCCGCGCTGAACTGATTCTCTTGCGGGTCGTGGTTAATGGTGCTCATGTTCCTCTGGATGTTCCGGGGGATGCTCCGCTGGATGCTCGGCGGGACGCGGCGCCTCACGGGGCTGCGGTGCGGGGGCTGCGGGTCTCACCTGCTGAGTTTGCGCCGGTTGACGGTGCTGCTCAACTGGCGCGGCCTCCCGCGCGGGCGCCTCCTGGCGAGGCGGAGGTGCTTCGCGCTGGGGTGCGACTTCACGCTGCGGTGCCGCCTGGCGAGGTGCTTCGCGCTGGGGCGCGACTTCGCGCTGCGGTGCCGCCTGGCGAGGCGGAGGTGCTTCGCGCTGGGGTGCCGCTTCGCGCGGTTGGGGATTGACCCGCTCGCGGGGGGCCACAACATCGCGATTAATATCGCGATTCGGCGTAGCTTCCGGCGGCTGCCGCGGGGTGCTCAGGCGCGGCTGTGGGGTCGGGCGCACCACGCTCATCGTCCCTGCATGTTGCGCAGGCACTGGGTTTGAGAAGTTCCCCGCCCGCGGTGTTGCAGCGATCGGCGGATTGCCATGGTTGGCGGCGGCGCGCAGTTGTGGATTGGAGCGCGCGGTCTGGTCATGCTGCCGTTGAACCGGAGTGGCCTCGATGTGGCGATCTCGCGCCGCAGCCAGTTCTGCCGGCGTGGGTTGGGCTCGGACGCCGTTGCCGCCGTTGAAACTGACGCGATTGACGGTGACATTGTTGATCACAGTCTTGTTATAGACGTTGGTGATGTGCGTCGAGCCGACGTTGACCACTGCGCGATTATAGTAGAGGCTCCCGCCTTGCCAGTAGCCGCCCTCGTAGCCTCTGCCGCCGTAGCCGTAGCCGTAATTGACGCCGCCGTAAAATCCTACGGTGGGGCCCCAATAGCCTGCGTGCCAAAGATAGACACCGTCGCCGAAGGCCCAGTAGCCGGGAGTCCATAGATATTCGGGCTGAGGCGCCTCAACCCACGTGCCCGGCACCCAATAATAGTCCTGAGACTCATCGCTCCATGCCCAGTACCCGGGAGTCCACAGATACCCATCTCCGGGAATCGGAGGTTGCTCGTAGACCGGCAGTTCCGGCGGAGCAATATTGACTGACACACTGATGTTCTGCCCAACGCCAATAAGAGGTGAGAGCAGGAGTAACGCGGGGACGATGGAGCGAATCCAAGTAGTCGAAAGCATTGATATTCTCCGATCAGAGGGCAATCGCGTTGCCGCGGAAAATTCTTGTAAGAATCACTATAGCGGGTATGGCTGGGCGTCTTAATCGGCGCGCTGCGGGCGCGCCTGTAGGATATCGCTTATAGCCCGCTATCTTATGGTGCCTACTCCTTAATATATGATGGTCGCATCTATGACACACGCTGCCCCTGCGATTACCCAAAACGCAGACGTTCGATTCCTTGGCAAGCTACTCGGCGATGTGATCCGCACGTACGGCGGCGATAAGTTGCTTGATCGAATTGAAGCGATTCGCGCGGCATCCGTCGATCGTTACCGCGGCATCGCCAATCCCAGAGGACTTGCGGCCGGCTGGGAGAGCCTGTCGCTCGACGAGACCGTGGCTTTCGTGCGCAGCTTCATGCTGTTTTCCATGCTGGCGAATCTTGCCGAGGACCGGCAAGGCGCGGCGGTGGAAAAAGACAGTACGCTGGCGGCGGCCCTGGATTTCTTGCGGCGACAAGACGTCAAGCTTGCCGATGCCGCGTCTTTGCTCGACCACGCCCTCATTACGCCGGTGCTGACAGCGCATCCTACCGAAGTGATGCGCAAAAGCATGCTGGATCATCGCAACCGCATCGCGGCACTGATGGCGCAGCGGGACCTGGGATCAAAGGAAACCGCTGCCGGTGAAGTGATCGAAGACGCCATTGCCGCGCAAATTGCCTTTCTGTGGCAGACGCGGGCGCTCAGGCACGAACGGCTGTACGTAGCCGATGAAGTTGATACGGCGCTGACCTATCTGAGAGATATTTTTCTGCCGGTCATGCCGGCGCTATACGCGCGTTGGGAGCGCTTGCTTGGCCAGCGTCCGAAGAGTTTCTTGCGGCTCGGCAGCTGGATCGGCGGCGACCGCGATGGGAATCCGCATGTCACCGCGGATTCCTTGCGCCTGGCGTTGGGACGCGCCAGTCAGGCGCTTCTCGCCGACTATCTGCAGCAGCTCAATGCGCTTGGGGCGGAGTTGTCCTTGTCGAGCGAACTCGCATCCGTCTCAGAGCCTCTCGAGGAGTTGGCTCAACGGGGCGGGGACGTGAACCCGGCGCGCGCCGATGAGCCGTACCGGCGGGCAATTACGGGCATGTACGCCCGGCTCGCAGCGACCTATCAAAGCCTCACCGGACGAATGCCGCCACGACCCGCCAGTGTCGAGGCGCCTGCATACCCGGATGCTGCGAGTCTGCGCGCAGATCTGGAAGTGCTCGAGGATTCGTTGAAATCGAAGAGCCAAGTGCGCCTCAACGGCGGCGGCTCACTGGCGCGTCTCAATCGCGCAGTCGAAACCTTCGGCTTCCATTTGGCCACGCTGGATCTTCGGCAAAATGCGGACGTGCACGAACGCGTGGTTGCGGAACTGCTGAAAGTGGCCGGAGTTGCGCAGGAGTACTCAGTGCTCGACGAACTTGAGCGCATCGCGCTGCTGCGGCGCGAACTGACCAGCGAGCGGCTGTTGGCAAGCCCCTATGCAAGCTACTCGACGGAAACGCTGTCCGAGTTGAGCATCGTGCGGGCGGCCGCCGAGGCTCACCGGCGCTATGGCCCCGACTGCATCCGCTTCTACATCATATCCAAGTGCGAGAGCGTGTCCGATCTGCTGGAGGTCAACATCCTTCTCAAGGAAGCCGGGCTCTACCGCGCGCACGGCACCGCATCGGCCGCGATCATGGCGGTACCGCTGTTCGAAACCATCGCCGATCTGGAACGATCGGCCGATGTCATGCAGGCGTGGTTGCAATTGCCGGAGACCGCGACAATTACCCGAGCCTTCGGGTTTCAAGAAGTCATGGTGGGGTATTCGGATTCGAACAAGGACGGCGGCTATTTGACCTCCGTTTGGAGCCTGCACCAAGCCTCGCGCAAGCTCGCCTCGGTCTTCGAGCAGCAGGCCACTCCCATGCAAGTGTTTCACGGCCGCGGCGGTGCGGTGGGCCGCGGCGGCGGCTCATCTTTCGCCGCGATTCGCGCACAACCCCATGGCACGGTGCGCGGTCGTATCCGCATCACGGAGCAGGGCGAAATCATCGCAGCGAAGTACGGTACTTGTGAAAGCGCCGCCACGAATCTCGAGTCGATCGCCGCGGCAACCCTGCTGGCGTCGCTCGAAAAGGCTGCGCTGTCCGCCGAAAACGGCCGACGCTTCGCAGCCGCGATGGAAAATCTCTCCAATGAGGCATTTCGCGCCTATCGGGCGCTGGTGTACGAGACGGAAGGCTTTGCGACGTTTTTCAGACAGATGACGCCGTTGTTGGAAATCTCCGAACTCAAAATCGGATCTCGTCCCGCCTCCCGAACCAACTCGCAACGAATCGAGGATCTTCGGGCAATACCGTGGGTATTCAGTTGGGCGCAGGCCCGCGTGATGTTGCCGGGCTGGTATGGGGTGGGACAGGCACTGCTCTGCGCCGACTTAGGGTTGCTGCGAGAGATGCTCGAGGCGTGGCCGTTCTTTCGCGCCACGGTCGACAATCTGGAAATGGTACTGTCCAAATCGGATATGGGAATCGCGGCGCGTTACCTCACTCTCGTGGAAGATCAAGCACTCGGTGAGGCGCTGTTCGGCCGCATACGCGATATGTGGCTTACAACTCAGGATAGTCTTCTGACGGTGACCGGCCAAACACGATTGCTGGAAAAGCACCCGCTATTGGATGCCTCGATCCGGTTGCGGCTCCCCTATATCGAACCCTTGAACCTGCTGCAGGTGGAATTGCTCAAACGTCACAGAGCCGGCGAAAGCGATCCGGGCGTGCGCGAGGGCATTCAGCTTTCCATCAACGCCATCGCGACCGCGCTGCGCAACAGCGGCTGAGCGTGCTGCCGAGTAACCAATACGGCCCTTGGAATCCGGGCATCCAGTCGCAGGTCCCCAAGGACTTGCAGCATCTGGCCACGATTTTCCGCTCGGAAAATGTCTCCAGCAGTATTGCCTCCGCCCGGGAGCTGTGCGGCCTCACCGGTTTCGGGCTGAGCGAGTTGGTGGTCTTTCGGCCGCAAAGACTGGCACTGCACGAACTTCTGGTGCGGATCACCGCCGATTTCGCGGTGCCTGACGGAACCCGAATTGAAGATCTGGGCTTGAATTTTCGCGAGATCGCGCGGCTTCTGCTGGCGCAATATCTGGGGCCCGAGATGGACGTCCTCGCCGGCGCCTATGATCGCGCGCGGCAAGCCGCAAGAAGCACCATCGATGGGGCACTGCTGCGCTTGAAAAGTGGCTGGGGCCCCGAACAGATCGGCGAATTCGAACGCCTTGCCGGCGCCACCGGCGATGCGGGCGCCGCGGCGGCATACAGGGCGCTCGCGCGGACCATGGCCGCGCTGTTCACGACGCAGGGTCAGGCGTGGGGCACGAAGCAGCTCATCGCTTCCATGGCCACCGACCTCGCCTGCAACGACCATGGCAGCGATTGCATCGGCCGCGCGATCGCTCCCATGCTGCAGAAGGCGGCGCGCGATCAGGGGTACAAACTTCTGCCAAGGCAAGAGCATCCTGTGGTCATCAATACAAAGGGACCGTCGGCCTCCGGTAAGAGCACGCTGCGGCCGCTGCTGAAAAAACTCGCCGGCGAAATCGGCGTGCAGTGGAGCGATTTTGCGCTGATCAGTCCGGACATTTGGCGCAAGCAGCTCCTCGACTATGCCTCGCTCGGTGCGGCGTACAAATACGCAGGGGCGTTTACCTCGGACGAGCTGCAAATCGTCGATCAAAAGCTCGATCGTTACATGGCGAACAAGCATCGGCGCGGCGAGATGTCGCATTTATTGATCGACCGATTTCGTTTTGACAGCTTTGCGCCCGATTCGGCGGAGGCCGGCAGTAATTTGCTCACGCGATTCGGGCAGTCGGTTTACTTGTTCTTCATGATTACGCCGCCGGAGATGCTGGTCGAGCGTGCATGGAAACGCGGCCTGGAGGTCGGCCGATACAAGGCGGTCGACGACACGCTGGCCCACGCGGTTGAGGCGTATTCAGGGATTCCGGATGTATTCTTTACTTGGGTGCGTCGCGCCGACAAACGCAGCCAATTTGAGTTCTTGGACAATACCGTGCGACTCGGGCAGCGGCCGCGGACGGTGGCCTTCGGCGACAACGAGACCTTCAATGTATTGGATGTAACTGCCATGCTGGATATGGAGCGTTACGCGCGGATCGACGTCGATGCCGCCGCTGCGGAATGTTTATATTCCGACCGCGCGCTGTTGGCTGCGGAAAAGAACCTGGACTTCTTGAAGCGATGCATCGCAGGCTTTCGCTGGGTCAATTTTGCGGATCAGGACAGCGGCCGGGTCTACTTGCAGATTGAGTCCGGCACGCCGGTGGTGAAGGATCGCGCCGCTTTCGAACGGGCGGCGCTGGTCCCGGATACGCTGGCGGCAATTCGGGCGGTTGCCCCCGCTGCGCTTACCGGTAAAGTGTCCGAGGCGCGGCTGGCGCAATACCTTCAGGCGCAAGACGGCGTCAAATCCCTGCCGACGCTGGGACAGTGGGGTCAGGAGGCTCTCTAAAGTATTTCGCGTGAGCCTCGTTCTCACCCCAGAAAGTCGCAGTGACGATCGACGTGTGCGGCCAAGTCGAGAGTGTGCTGGCGGGTGAGGCGTTCCGCCAGTTCAGTATCTCGCCGCTCCAATGCTTCGATGATCTTCAAATGATCGATGATGGAGCGCGCTGCCCGATCGCTTTGCGTAATCGTCGCCCGGCGAATGGCCCGGACATGAAGCATGAGATTCTTGGTCGCATCGATGAGCATCTGCGAGTTGCCCAGGGCAATCACGGCGGTGTGAAAGGCGATGTTCGCATCCGAGTATTCGCATAGGTGTTCGGAAGGCGGCGAATTCTGGAACTCGTCAAACAAGTGACGCAGCTTGGCAATCTCTTCGTCGCTGGCGTGCAAGGTTCCGAGACGGGCGGCCATGGACTCGAGCGCCGCCCACATTTGAATCATTTCAATCATCTCGCGCTTTGATTTGCGAATGATGTAGATCCCGCGCCGCGGCACCGTGCGAATGAATCCTTCCTGTTCCAGGAGCGACAGCGCTTCGCGGATCGGCGTTCGACTGACGCCCAGGGCGGTCGTCAATTGGCGCTCATCGAGCCGTAATTCCTGCAGCGGATCGTAGATATCGGTGTCCGCGATGGCGTTCTTGAGCAGGGTGTAGGCTTGATCGCGCAAGCTCGTCGCGTTCAACGGGGCAAGAGCCAGGGGCGTTGCCGAAGTGGTCCGTTGAACCAGCGTCACAATGGAATTCATTAGGCCTCTTTAAGACGTTCGCGGTGGTGTGGGTGGGAGGGTCGATTGACGTAGGTTAGTACGCTGCAGATATATTACATTGCAGCAGACATTTTCCCAGCGAATATATGAGGAGATAGGGGGAGTGTCGCACCAGCTGCTGCACGGCGGAATCGCCCCGCAGTATGCATTGTCAAATGCCATGGTTTCCCATGCCACGGTTCCCCGATGAAAATCCGGACTAACGCCGTGGCGTGGTCGTCCTGATGACGAAAATTCCAAGCGCCGTCCCTTTGCTTGACACTCTGAAAGTCCTTCATATATGGTATACCACGATAACGACCCACGGCTGGTATGTACTCGAATTTAATTATTCGGGCTTCGTTATTGGGGAAATGAAAACTGGATTAATCTCTGCGCAGCTCGTTTTCGCCTAAGTAAAAACGCGAATCTGTGCGTCACTGCGGCGCCGACAGGAGAACTACAACATGATTGAAAATCAAACTGCTAAATCACCATTAGCGAATCCCTGGGTGCAACTCATCATCGGCGTCATCTGCATGGCGTGTGTGGCGAATTTGCAATACGGGTGGACGCTGTTCGTCAACCCGATCGATGCGAAGTATCACTGGGGAC